>CAZBBD010000026.1:0-7163 GCA_964490315.1 uncultured Candidatus Saccharibacteria bacterium | reverse complement strand
GGTTTATGTTTTAAGTAAAGAAGAAGGAGGTCGTCATACCCCTTTCTTTTCTGGCTATAAACCTCAACTTTATTTCAGAACTACTGACATAACTGGAGATGTAACCTTGTCCGAGGGGATAGAAATGGTTATGCCTGGCGATACCGTTAATTTAAAAGTTAAATTAATTGCTCCAATCGCTATAGAAGAAAAGCAGAGATTTGCAATTAGAGAAGGGGGAAAAACAGTTGGGGCAGGAGTGGTAACAAAAGTCATAAAGTAAAAACTTAACAACTTAAATGGTTAAGAAGAAAGCAGCTGTTGTTGAAAAAGAAATAAAGAATAAGCTCCGGATTAAACTCCGAGCTTACGATCATAAGGTAATTGATAGTTCTGCCAAACAAATTATCGAAGTAGTTTTACGTTATGGAGTAGAAATTTTGGGGCCGGTTCCTTTACCAACCGAAATTCATAAATATACAGTAAATAGGTCCTCTTTTGTTCATAAAGACAGCCGAGAACAATTCGAAATGAGGATCCATAAAAGATTGATTGATATTCTAAGCCCAAACCCAAAAGTAATTGATGCCTTAACGAATTTAACCTTGCCAGCCGGAGTTGATATTGAAATTAAGATGTAGAACGCTGATTAATGTGGATTTTATTGATTAATGCCGATAAAAGATTTACACAGATAAATTTTTAAGATATAATTAAAATGCTAAAGTTATTAAAATTTTAAAAATCTAAAATTTATTTAAATAGCCATGAAAAAAAATCGGGCTATGCCCGATTTTCTATTATCAATCTAAATCAGCTATTCGCCAGTATAAATCAGCGGTATTACGAAATTTATTTTAGGCAACCACGCACAAATCGCTTCGCGATTATACAAAGCAAGAAAATTAGATTATTAAAATAATTATGAAATTCATATTGGGAAAAAAGTTGGAAATGAGTCAGATCTTTGACAAAGAAGGGAATGCTATTCCGGTAACTTTGATTGAAGCTGGGCCCTGTGAAATTACTCAGATAAGAACAAAAGAAAATGATAAATACGAAGCTGTTCAGGTTGGATTTAAGAAGATTGAAAAAAAGAAAAAAATAAAGAAATCAATAAAAAGAAAACCATTCAAATTTTTAAGAGAATTTAAAATTGTCGACAATAAAGCCAAAATAGGGCAGGCAGGCGATGAAGCTAAAGCTTCATCTTCACCTTTCGCTGTGGCTCAGGTAATCGATGAAGATAAATCTTTATCTCAACCCTTCCCTCGGCTTCGCCTCGGTCAGGTAATTGATGTTTCGATTTTTCAAGAAGGGGATAAAATTAAGGTTTCGGGTTTCAGTAAAGGAAAAGGATTTCAAGGAGGAGTAAAAAGATGGGGATTTTCAGGAAGAGGTGCTACTCACGGAGTAAAACACGAACATCGCACCTTGGGTTCAGTAGGAAGTTCCTTTCCAGAAAGAGTTATTAAAGGAAGAAAAATGCCAGGAAGAATGGGGAATGTTCGAGTGACAGTTAAAAACTTAAAAATAGTAAAAATTGATAAAGAAAATAATTTATTAGCAGTAAAAGGAGCGATACCGGGAGCCAAAGGAATGCTGTTGGAAATTAGAGGATAAGCGCTCGGGAACGTAATTTTTAGGACACGTTCTGCTCCCCAGCGAGGAGCAAGCTCATTTCCTCGGCAAATTCCGCCCTCGACCAGCTAAACTGGCCTTCGGCGGACCATGCAATTTGCCTGCGGATGGTCCTAAAGATTGGTTCCCTCGCTTAAGAATTTTTCCTTTAAATTATGAAAACAATAATTTATGATCAACAAGGAAAAAAAATTGGTCAGACCTTATTGCCAAAGGAAATTTTTGAAGTGAAAGTAAATCCTGATTTAGTTCATCAGGTAGTTGTCTCCCAGACCGCTAATCAAAGAAGAGTAATTGCTCAGACCAAAGGTAGGGCTGAAATTAGGGGAGGGGGGAAGAAACCCTGGCGGCAAAAAGGAACAGGAAGAGCTAGGGCAGGTTCAATTCGTTCTCCTCTTTGGAGGGGGGGAGGAATAACTTTTGGGCCAACAAAAGAAAGAGTTTTCAAAAAGAAAATTCCAAAAAAAATGAGAAGGAAAGCACTTTTTATGATTTTATCAGCAAAAGCAAAAAGCAACCTGCTAATACTATTAGATAAATTGAAATTAGAGCTTCCTAAGACTAATGCCATAGTTCAAACTTTCAAAAAATTGGATATCAAGGGTTCTTGTTTAATTGTTCTACCAGAAGTTAATAAAAATACGATTTTAGCAGCCAGAAATTTACCTAACGTCAAAACCATTGAAGCCAGAAATTTAAATTGTTTAGATTTACTCTTTTCTAAATATTTAATTATGCCCAAAGAAGCAATAAAAACAATAAAAGAAACATTTATAAAATGAATTTATGGCAATTTTAGATGTTTTTAAAAAGAAAAGAGAAGCAAAAGGAATAAAAGAAAAGAAAAAACCTTTAGAGAAGGGCAAAGAGGTGGTTAAAGAAAGAATTAAGCCCGAGGCCCGAAAACCAAAAGTAAAAGCAGAAATTTCTAAGATAGCTTATCGAGTTTTAAAAGCTCCTCATGTTACTGAAAAGGCTACTGACTTAACTAAAAAGAATCAGTATGTTTTTAAAGTTTGGCCAAGGGCGAATAAAGTTGAAATAAAAAACGCAATTAAAAGTCTTTATGGAGTAGATGTAGCATTGGTGAGGATTATTAAAGTACCAAGAAGACAGAGAAGATTAGGGAAGATTACTGGTTGGAGAAAAGGATACAAAAAAGCAATCATAAAAGTAAAAGAGGGACAGAAAATAGAAGTATTACCAAGATAAATTATGAAATCGTTTAAAATATTAACCAAAAAAGAACCCGAAAAAAAGTTACTTCTGCCTTTTAAAAAAAGGGGAGGAAGAGGACTAAGCGGCAGAATAACTATTCGTCATCGGGGTGGAGGCGCAAAAAAACTTTACAGAATTATTGATTTTGGAGAAGAAAAATTAGGAATATCAGCCAAAGTAAAAGCTATTGAATACGATCCGAATCGAACTGCTTTTATTTGTCTTTTGGAATATCAAGATGGAGAAAAAAGATATAGAATTTGTCCTCAGGAATTAAAAGTAGGAGATGAAATAATTTGTAAGGAATTAGCCGAAGTTAAAATTGGTAATAGAATGAAATTAAAAAACATTCCAGCAGGCACTTTAGTTTATAATATTGAAATTGAACCTGAAAAAGGAGGAAAATTGGTTAGAGGGGCGGGGACTACAGCCAGAATTTTAGCTTTAGAAGGCGGTCATGCCCATTTAGAGATGCCCTCTAGCGAGGTTAGAATAGTTTCTGAAGAATGTTTCGCTTCCATTGGCCAAGTTTCTCGAGAAGAACATAGATTTATTAAACTTAAGAAAGCTGGCAGAGCTCGACACAAAGGAATTAGACCGACCGTTCGGGGAACAGCAATGAACCCAGTAGATCATCCTCATGGTGGAGGAGAAGGAAGGTCTCCAATTGGTTTAAAATATCCTAAAACTCCTTGGGGCAAACATGCTCTCGGGGTTAAAACTAGAAAGAGAAAAGGGACAGATAAATTTATTATTCAAAGAAGACGTAAAAAGAAGAAAAAATAATATGGCTAGAAGTTTAAAAAAGGGTCCATATATTTCAGAAAAACTTTTGAAGAAAATTAGAAGTTCAAAACCAGAAACCAAGGAAGTTGTCAAAACTTGGTGTCGGGCTTGTGTCATTGCTCCTGAAATGATCGGTTTTACATTTGGAGTTCATAATGGTAAAGAATTTATTTCAGTTAAAGTGACCGAAGAAATGGTTGGGTATAAATTTGGTGAATTTTCTCCAACTACCAAATTTTCAAGACATGGCGGGAGAATGCAGAGAGAATTAGAAGTAAAAACCGCTAAAAAGGAGACAGAAAAATTAGAAGAATAATATAATTTGAATATAATGAATCATATTATAGTTTTATGGCAGTCACCGCTAAATTAAGATATCTTCGAATTACTCCTCGGAAAGTTAGATTAGTAGCTGACTTAATCCGAGGAAAATCAGTTGAGGAAGCTCAAACTATTTTAAGCTTTGCTAATAAAAAAGCAGCAGAGCCATTACTGAAGCTTTTAAAATCGGCTGCTTCTAATGCAAAAAATAATTTTCAATTAAAAGAACTTAACCTTTATATTTCTAAAATTTTAGTTGATGAAGGGCCAAAATATAAAAGATGGAGAGCTCGAGCTCGAGGAAGAGCTGATGAAATCCAAAAAAAGACTTCTCATATTGCTATCGTTCTTGATGAAATTATTAAAAGGCCCCCGAAGGAAAGCAAGCTTCCAACGGGGCAGGCAAAAAAACTTAAAAAGATGAAAAAAGTTAAAAAAATTCCAAAAATTAAGGAAGAAGCTAAAAAGGAAATTAAAATAGAGAAACCTAAATTTAAACCAGAGACGGAAATTAAAAAACCAAAAAGCGAAAGAGGAATAAAAAGAATATTTAGAAGAAAAGCCTTCTAACTACTATGACTCATAAAGTTCATCCTAAAATTTTTAGAATTAAAACCACCCAGGGTTGGAACTCCCGTTGGTTAGATAGAAAAAAGTTTTCTCAATACCTTGAGGAGGATTTTAAAATTCGAGAATTTTTAAAAAAGAAAATAGGAAAAATTGGAATAGAAAAGATTGAAATTGAGAAATCTCCAGGAAAATTAAACATTATTATTTCCAGTGCCAGGCCCGGTCTGATTATTGGAAGAGGTGGGACTGCTATTGAAGAACTAAAAAAAGAATTAACAACTATTCTTAACTTCGATAAGGAAAGTAAACGTGAATTAAAAATTGAAATTCAGGAGATTAGAAATCCCTGGTTTTCTGCAGCGCTTTCTGCTCAATGGATGGCTCAGCAAATTGAAAAGAGAGTTCGGCATAAAAGGGTTCTAAAACAAGCTTTAGAGAAAATTACAGCTCAGCGAGAAGTGAAAGGGGCGAGAGTAGAGGTAGCTGGCCGTTTAAATGGCGTAGAAATTGCCAGAACAGAATTTTTAAAAAAGGGTCGTCTTCCCCGCCAAACCCTAAGGGCCGACATTGATTATGCTCAAGCTCAGGCTTTTTGTACTTATGGAGTAGTGGGGATAAAGGTTTGGATATATAAAGGAGAAAAATTTGATTAGTATGGCTATTTTAATGCCGAGAAAAATTAAACATCGAAAGTGGCGAAAAGGTAGATCAAAAGGTCAAGCCTCTAGGGGGATCGAACTTGCTTTTGGTTCCTATGGTTTAAAAAGCCTAGAGACGTGTTGGATTTCTGCTCAGCAAATCGAAGCAGCGAGAAGAGCGATTCTAAGATATTTGAAACGAGGAGGAAAGCTTTGGATTAGAATTTTTCCTCAAAAACCAGTGACTGAAAAAGGAATAGAAATTCCGATGGGTGGAGGGAAAGGAAGTGTAGATCATTATGTTTTTCCAATAAAGCCCGGGCGAATAATTTTTGAAATAGAAGGGATAGAAGAAGAAGTAGCTATCAAAGCTCTAAAGAAAGCGTCAGATAAACTGCCGATTAAAACAAAATTTGTTAAAAAATAAAACATATGAAAATCCAAGATTTACGTCAAAACACAAAACCAGAACTACATAAACTTCTACAAGCCGATAGAGAACATTTAAGAAGTTTAAGATTTGAATTAGCCTCAGGAAAAGTTAAGAATGTGAGGGAAATTCGAATGATTAAAAAAAACATTGCTAGAATATTAACCCTATTAAAAGGAGAATAAAAAATTATGCCAAAGCATCAACTAACTGGAACAGTTATTTCTAATAAAATGCAAAAAACAGTAGTGGTTAAAGTGGAAAGAATTAAGGAACATCCCAGGTACAAGAAAAGATATAAAATTTATAAAAAATATAAAGCCCATGATCAGGATAGCGAATATAAGGTGGGAGACAAAGTTATGATTGAAGAATGCAGGCCGATATCAAAAGAGAAAAAATGGAAAGTAATAACGAAGATTTAACAATAACAATAACAATGATAATGATAATGATAATGACAGTTTTGTCATAGTTATAGGTCATAGTCATAAGTTAATCTATGGTTCAACCAAGAACAATGTTAAAAGTAGCAGATAATACTGGAGCAAGAATTGTCCAGTGCTTTCAAATTTTAGGTGGTACTAAAAGAAGATATGCCCAGTTAGGAGGTATAATTGTTGGCACCGTCAAAGAAGCTGATCCCAGAAGACAGGTAAAGAAACATCAGATAGTTAGAGCAGTGATTATTAGACAAAAAAAGAACATTAGAAGAAAAGACGGTTCTTATATTCGTTTTGATGATAATGCCTGCGTAATCTTGGAAGGAAAAACAAAAGAGCCGAAAGGAGGAAGAATTTCAGGACCGGTTCCCAGAGAATTAAAAGAAAAAGGTTTTGATAAAATAGCTAGTTTGGCAGAAGAAATTATATGAAAATACAAAAAAATGACACAGTTTTAATAATTTCTGGAAAAAACAGAAGGAGGTACTCGGAAACACAATTTTTAGGACACGCTCTGTCCCGCCAGCGCGGGACAAGCTCCTTTCCTCGGCAAATTCTGTTTTCGACCAGCTAAGCTGGTCTTCGGCAGACCATGCAATTTGCCTGCGGATGGTCCGTAAAAATTGGTTTCCTCGCCTAATATTATACTGTAATTATTAGAAATCATATGAAAATACAAAAAAATGACACAGTTTTAATAATTTCTGGAAAATATCGAGGGAAAAAAGGGAAAGTTTTGCAATCCTTCCCCAAGAAGGAGAAAATTATAATAGAAGGGATTAATTTAATGAAAAAGCATCGAAAACCAAAAAAGACTGGAGAAAAGGGACAGATTGTAGAGCTACCTGCTCCGATCCATATTTCAAATGTAAAGCTAATTTGTCCTAAATGCGGGAAAGCTTCTCGAATAGGCTACAAAATTATTAAGGGGAAAAAATACAGAATTTGTAAAAAATGTAAACAAGAAGTATAGAGAATAGAAATTAGTTTATGGAAAATAGACCAATTTCTAATCTCTAATTTCCATACTAATTTCCATTTTCTAATAACCATTTTCTAATTTCATCTATGTTAAAATTAACAGACAAATACAAAAAGGAAGTAATCCCTCAAATGATGGAAAAACTTGGTTATAAA
>CAZBBD010000025.1:0-7288 GCA_964490315.1 uncultured Candidatus Saccharibacteria bacterium | reverse complement strand
TTGTTTCCTCCTGAAAATTTAGAGGGGAAAGAAGTTAAAAATACTAATAATACATCTATTATCGCTCGTTTGGTGTTTGGAGGAAATTCTTTTCTCTTCACCGGCGACGCTTACAAATCAGTAGAAAAAAAACTTTTAGAAAAAGAGATTGAAATTGACTCAGATGTTTTAAAAGTCGGCCATCACGGTAGTAAAACTTCCTCTTCAGAAGAATTTATAAAAGAAGTTTCTCCGGAAATTGCAGTAATTTCAGCTGGCAAAAATAATTCCTATGGTCACCCTCATCAAGAAACTTTGGAAACCTTAGAGAAATATGATATAAATGTTTTAAGGACTGATTTAAGTGGAGACATTAAATTAATATGCGATTCCCAATCTTTAAAACTAAAATTAAAAAAATAACTCGGAAATTTAATTTAACTGATCCTAAAGAGAGAAAAGCCTATTTTGAATTGAAAGCCGGAGCAGAGATTAAAAAGATAAGGAATTATTTAAAGCACAATACGTTTATTGTTTATCTTTTAGGGAAAAAGAATTCAGGAAAAGGGACTTATTCTAAGATGTTTGGAGAAATAGTAGATCCTGAAAAAATAGAACATTTTTCGATTGGGGATAAAATAAGAGAGGTTGATAAAGGGTTTAGAAATAAAGAGAAAAAAAAGGAATTAATAACCTTTTTAGAGAAGACTTATCGTGGATTTCTAACTTTAAACCAGGCAATTTCTTCTCTAAAGAGAAGAAATACTGAGGGTCTTTTGCCTACCGAGTTGATTTTAGCTTTAGTCAAAAGAGAAATATCAAAAAGAAAAAAGAAAGCTCTGTTTATTGATGGCTTTCCCAGGGATTTAGACCAGATTTCTTATTCTTTATTCTTTAGAGATTTAATTGATTATCGTGACGACCCAGACATTTTTATTTTAATTGATGTTCCTGAAGCTGTAATTAATGAAAGAATTAAATGGAGGAGAATTTGTCCCTTTTGCCAAACCTCCAGGAATTTAAAACTTTTACCTACTTCAAAAATCGGTTACGATCAAAAAAGTAAAGAATTTTATTTGATTTGCGATAATTGTAGAGTAAAAATGGTTCAAAAAGAAGGAGACGGGTTGGGGATAAAGCCAATTAGAGAGAGATTGAAAATGGATAAAAAATTGATAGAAAAGGCCTTCTCGCTTTATGGTATTCCCAAAATTCTTTTAAGAAATTCAGTTCCAGTTAAAGCGGCTCCGAAATATGTTGATGATTACGAGATTACCCCAGAATACAGTTATCAATGGGAAGCTGAGACTAAGAAAGTAAAAATAATTGAAAAGCCTTGGCGAATTTTTGATGATGAAGGAATTCTTTCTTACAGTTTATTGCCGCCAGCCATAGTTGTTTCTTTAATTAAACAAATGGTTGAGGTTTTAAAACTTTAAAAAGTAAAGAGAAAATTTCAAAACTGTTAATAAAATGTGGATATCCCTTTAAAATATTAGCAGTTTCAAAACTTGACTTGCTTTCTTAAAACAGCTATTATGAAATTAGTCCTGCTGAAACTTCTAGTTAGATTCTGGGACAAAAGTTTTTAAAGGAAGTTTGATATGATCCCGGTTTGCGGATCGGGACTTGAATTTCCACTTGGATTTTTTTCCGGACGAACTTCCTAGAAGTTGGCAGGACTACCAAAAAACCCTTCGACAAACTCAGGGTTTTTTGATTTTGGTTAATTATTTTTATTTTAAAATAAAAAGCTCCAGCGGCGGTGCTTTCCGCTGAAGCTTGTTTGTCTTGTTTGTAAAGAAGTTTTAACCTTTAAACATGGATTACTCACAGCCTTGCCCTGGGTTCGCCACCAAGTAGTACACTCCCAGGTCGTGCACTGTGATGTTGTAGTCTGGGTTGGCTATAACGCAGTCATAACAGGTTCCATCCTTTCTGTACAAACAGACTTCTACGCCGTACAGAAGCTCACCATTCACATCTCGTACCTCTCCGGTTACATATCCTACGGTGGGAGGAGGTTCTGGGTGATCATCTTCTCTATAAACCTTTGGCACTAGCTTGATATTAGTATCACCAAAAACCCGTGCACATTGGAAGCACTCTTTACAGCACCCTGAAATTCTAGGATCTGCGCTACTGCATGTCAAGTTATACGCTTCTCCCACAGTTGAGCCGTTGGCCAGAGCTCCAAGGAATTCATCCTTCCAAAGCTGATTGTAGCAGTCGTCACACTCAGGATTCGGCAAACCGCAATAGCCAACAACAACTGAGCCATTCATTCCACCTTTTGTAAACGCGTTGACAAGCGTGTCGTTACCCGTATCACACAGGCAGTTACAGCTATAAAGGAATGTGAAGGGCATTGCTGAATAGCCTTCCAGCCAGTCTTCAATATGGTAATACCAAGTATTATCTACCCCTGCCATATAGCATCCACTAGTGAAGTACCGGGTTCCGCCGTGACTGTGCTCATGAAACAGAGCAATGTAGTCGTTAGAGACCATGGCTTCCACCAGCTCACTGCTTGGCATATCTGCGATCAACGTAGGGTATCCCATACTCTCGTAGACTGCAGCTGTTGTCGTAGCAATATCGTACCAGCCGTCATTACAATCATTATTGTATGGCCCTCCTGAGGAGAAAGCTTCGATATCTCTTATTACATAGGTGACCTCTAGCTCTGGACGGTATCCCTCACCTTTCTCGTAAGCCCAAGCAGCAACTGCCTCCCGTCCGTCCGGCTCGATACCTATACCTATGTCACGAGTGCTCCTGAGGCAGAACTTTGTTAGATCTGCTGTTTTTATCCAGCCTAAACCTTCGCTACTAAGTGGGATTTCATTCCACCCGCTTCCATCCCAGTCATAGGTAACAATTTGCCCACCATTGCCCTCATACCAGTCCATGTTGTAGTCTCTTGCGAGTAGTCCTCCAGTATAAGGATACTTAGGCATGCCACTTTGAAGCGCAACGTAGAAGTCTTGGTCACTATGGTCAAAGGCCCCTCGTAGTCTTAATGTGGCACTAGTAATCTCTATGTTCTCAGGAAGGGGTGTGCTGTTAAAGTAGGGGAACGATCTGGCAATGTAGTAATGTCCGTCGTAGTACTGCCCAATAACGAAATACTGTTGCCAGTCGCAAATCTCAGTGGCTTCTTCTGAATCATGAGCTACTTGATAGGAGTTTGCTGGATATACTTCTAGGCAGCCATCTGCGGAAAGGGAAGTGAAGCTAGCGGGAGGATCGATGGTGACAGGAAAAGTTGCGTTTTCCATCGATTCTAGAGTTAATGTTATGTTGTCCCCTTCTACGATAAGATTTAGCCGAGTAAAGTTGCTATCCCAAGCTATCTTCGAGCCAGACCGAGCAGTAAATCCTTCATCCTCAATGACGTTCGGAACAATAGCCACATTGTCGGTAGGTAAACTGGGAATAACGTAGTATTCCAGAAGCATGCCCTCAATCACTCTGAGGCAACGACTAATATTTCCGTAACTCCACCGTATAGTATTGTTACTGTAATACTCGTTGACAGGGTCAATACTTAACAATTGCCCCACGCTGGCATTCTGCTTCTCCGCACCAACAAAGACGTCAGGCTTCCACGAAAGGTTTAGCCCCTCATGTTCCAGTAAGATTTCTGTGCCTCTAATGCTGGCGCTGAACAGATTGGCGTTTGTGTTCCACAAACCTGTATCATTGTCATAACTCCAACTGGGGTCAATTGGAGTATGCAGGTCGTCAAGGTACTGCGGTGCTCCGATAGTAGCCTTAAACTCGTATCCGCCATCTGATGTCATGCCAGTGAAAGTAGTTACCACTCCGTTGCCCAGTACAACAGTACCTGGTTCGTGCGCAGGAAGGTCAAGATTCGTAATTGGTGGAGTTCCGGATGCTAATATTTCCCGGTTCACAGCATCAATTACAGTGCCAAACCTGTATGAACAAGGCGAAGAATTGGGGATCTCAACTTCCTTTGTTTCCCAAACAACCCAACAAGGATTCTCCGGCACAGGCTCAATCCAAAATATCTCGGAATCATCCGAAAGATAATAAAGATAAGCCCGAGCTTCCTCGTTCCCTACTGTTGCAAGGACTTCTTCTTTCGTTATCAGGTCCTGTGGCAACTCTGTAGGTAAATCATCTCGCCAATGAGAATCTCGCTTTAAGAGTTCACCTGTATCGCTCTGAAACACGTAGCCTTCATAATCACCCTCCACAAGAGCTTCCCCAATCTGGTGCTCTTTGTAATAAGTGGTGAAGTTCCCGTGCGTGATCTTCTCAAATTGTTCAACATCCACTTCATACTGAGCTAGAAGGCTTTCAGTAGTATTAGAGCTTTCAATTAAACTACTAGGTATAGAGAGAGACGTCGCTACAATCACTGTAGCCACAGTAATCACCGTTATGCAAAGTACTCTAAGCTTCATTTTATACCACCTTTAACTTAAGCTCTAACCACCCGCATCACGGATATGGAGTGCCGTACCCTATTGTTGTTCCGTGTACGGCATCCACCACTGTAACATTGGTATTAAGAAAAGAGCCAACCGTCTCACCGGTTTTTTCATTAATATCTTCATACCATTTCCAGATACGAACAATCCAGCAAGGATTATTTGTTGGGCTTATGTCCCATGTTCCATTAATGGGCTCGATGTAGCGTAGTTCTGCGGTGGTGTTGGCATCTCCTGCGACAATCCTTATAGCGTCCTCCTTGCCGATTATCGATGGAAGCTCATCGGGCAAATCCTCTCGCCACTGAAAATATGAATCAATAAGCTCACCATCCTCAAAAGTGAACCCAAATCCATCTCCCTCTACAGGAACACCTTCTATCGTGCGAGTCTTAGAATGATAACTGGTATAGTTTCCAAATTCGCTCTTTTCAAAGCAGCTAGTGAAGTCATTCTCCCCACACAGCTTCAGGAACTGCGTCTCGTTCTCTATCGTCCAGTTCTTGATGATCTCAGGCTCCAAGCATGGTGCTTCTCCATTTTGGCATGCTGCCAATGTAAGTATTAGGGTGAAGATTGCAAACAAAATTAAAAACCTTTTCATTCCTTACTTACCTCCTTTTCTATCTTTCAGATTATTTATTTTTTTTAACGTTCATCTCCTTTATTTTTTCCTCCTTTTGTTTATTTCATTTTCTGCACCTATAATTTTCAAGGTACTTTAGAAATGAGAGTTTTTGCTTCCCATTTCTATTTTTACCATAGATATATTTTTAAACCTTGTCAAGAGCTGATTTTCAGGAACTTTTTTAAACAAAAAACACCGATTTTCCGATGTCAATAAAAATTTAAAAAAATGCCTTTCGGGGTGCGGGGAATCGAACCCCAATCACAGGACCCCCAGCCCTGCATAATAACCGTTATACTACACCCCGAAAATTACTTACCGAGCCCGCCACGGGCAGGCGAAGGTGAAGACGAAGCTTTGGTTTCATCGCCTTCTCTTTCCCATTGCTTTAATACATTTAGTACAAGCCAAAACTCGTTTACCAGAAGGTAATCTTACCCATTGTAAGTTTGGGTATTTTCTTCTTTTAATAGTTGGATTATATTTCCCTCTTAATTTTATTCTTCTTCCAACCATCCTTCCTTTTTTCCCGCAAATAGCACACTGTTTCATAACTTAATCTTAACAATAGTTTTTAATTTTTTCAAGCATATGAGCGAAGAGAAAAATCTCTTCTTTACCTTCGCTATCGCTCGGTGTATAATTAAAAAAAATATGGAATATCTTTTTTTAATTCTCATTTTAATCTTTTCTATTGTTATCCATGAAGTTTCTCATGGAGCTGCGGCAAATTATTTAGGTGATCCAACGGCAAAATATGCCGGCAGATTAACTTTAAATCCAATAAAACATTTAGATCCCATTGGCTCAGTGGCCGTCCCGATTTTTTTAATTTTAATGGCAAAAATAGCAGGAGGGGGGATTATTTTTGGCTGGGCAAAGCCAGTGCCAATTAATCCCTATAATTTTAAAGACCAAAAATATGGTTCAGCCAAAGTAGCTTTAGCGGGACCCGGAGCAAATTTAGCTTTAGCTTTAGTTTTTGGCTTAGCTTTAAGATTTCTTCCTGTATTATCTGCTCTTCCTGGTATTTATCTAATGTTTTCTTATATTGTCTATATCAATATTTTATTGGCAATATTTAATTTACTTCCCGTTCCACCTTTGGATGGTTCCCATATTTTATTTACTTTTTTACCGCCTGGAATGGAAAATATAAAAATATTTTTAAGCCAATTCGGAATTTTCATTTTACTTTTTATTATTTTCTTTTTCTTTCAATGGATAGTTTTAATCATTAATTGGATTTTCGCCCTGATTGTCGGTGTGCCGCTATTTTAGAATTGACATTTTTAAATAAATTTGTTAAGTTATATGATATGTTTCGAATAATATCTGGATTATTCGAATTTCATTTGTAGATTCGGATTATTTTTATGCCTACTATTCGTCAACTAATCAAAAAAGGAAGAAAGAAAACTAAAAAACTTGGAAAAAGGCCGGCTTTGGAATTTGGTTTTAATGTTTTAAAGAATCGACCTAAAAAATATCCCGCCCCGTTTAAAAAAGGAGTTTGTTTAAAAGTTTTTACTATTGCTCCCAAAAAACCAAATTCAGCTTTAAGAAAAGTAGCTAGAGTTAAATTAACCAATGGAATGGAAGTTAGTGCTTATATTCCTGGCGAAGGTCATAATTTACAAGAGCATTCAGTGGTTTTAATTAGGGGAGGAAGGGTAAGAGATTTGCCTGGGGTAAGATACCATGTGGTGAGAGGAATCTTAGATACCGGGGGAGTAGAAGGAAGAAAACAGGTAAGGTCAAAATACGGGACTAAAAAAACTGAGGAGGCACCTGCTGAAAAAGTGCCTGCTGAATAAACTATGCGTCGGAAGAAAAAAGAAAAAAGAATAATTTCCCCCGACTCAGTTTACAATGATGTGACTGTGGCTAAATTCATTAATCAGGTAATGAGGCGGGGCAAAAAGACAATTGCCAGGAAAATTGTCTATCGAGCCTTTGATATTATTAAAGAAAAAACCAAAAAGGAACCATTGGAAATTTTTAATTTAGCTTTAAAAAATGCCGGACCTTTATTGGAAGTAAAAGCCAAAAGAGTTGGAGGGGCAACCTATCAAGTTCCCAGAGAAGTGAAAGGGGATAGAAGACTGGCCTTGGCCATGCGTTGGATTATCATTGCCGCTAAATCTAAAAAGGGAAAGCCAATGAAAGAGAAATTGGCTGAAGAATTAATCTTGGCAGCCAATAACGAGGGAGCAGC
>CAZBBD010000024.1:0-7456 GCA_964490315.1 uncultured Candidatus Saccharibacteria bacterium | reverse complement strand
TTTTAGGAATAACCGGTTTATTTTCGGCCGGGTTGGGATTGTTTAGAGACCGGCTTTTGGCTGGTACTTTTGGAGTTGGAGATAAGTTAGATATTTATTATGCTGCTTTTAGAATCCCTGATTTTATTGCTATGGTCTTGATAATGGGAGCAATTGGGGCAGCGATTATCCCAGTTTTTAGTGAATATTTAGTCCGGGAGAGAAAGGAAGCTTTTTTTTATCTTTCTAACCTTTTAAATTTATTTTTAATTTCTCTAATTATAATCTCTATTATTTTATTTATTTTTGCTCCCCAACTTATCTCTTTAATTGCCCCTGGATTTGATGTCCAGAAAAAAGCATTAACTGTCCTTTTAACCAGAATTATGCTTTTAAGTCCGATTTTATTGGGAATTAGCAATATAATTTCTGGAGTTTTACGAGTTTTTCGAAGATTTTTGATAACCTCCCTGGCTCCGATAATGTATAATTTAGGGATAATTTTAGGAATTTTGGTTTTTGTTCCCCGGGTTGGGCTTAAAGGTTTAGCTTGGGGAGTGGTTTTGGGAGGGTTTTTGCACTTATTAATTCAAATTCCAATTCTATTTAAAGTTGGATTTAAACCAAAGAAGATTTTAAATTTTGGAGAGCCAGGCTTTGTCAAAACCTTAAAGTTAACTGTTCCCAGGTCAATAGGGTTAGCTGCAACTCAAATTAATCTAATTGTAATTACGGTCATTGCCTCTGCTTTAACTGCCGGCTCTATCGCTGTTTTTAACTTAGCTGAAAGCCTTAGTCGGCCCCTTTTAACCCTTATTGCCGTTTCTTTTTCTACTGCTGCTTTTCCGGCAATGAGCTTGGCTTTTTCTAAAGAAAATAAAGAAAAATTTATTAAAACCTTTTCTTCCACCTTTTACAAAGTTCTCCTTTTAATCGTTCCTCTTAGTATTTTACTTTTTCTTTTAAGAGAATTAGTGGTTAAAACTATTTTTAAGGTTGGTAAGTTTAGTTCAATAGACGTTCATTTAACTGCAGCCTGTCTTGGGATGTTTTGTCTGGGGATTTTTGCTCAAGGTTTAACCCTTTTAGTTGCTAAAGCCTTTTATGCTATTCAAAATACTAAAATTCCAGCTATAGCCAGTATAGCTGGAATGCTAATAAATGTTAGTTTGTGTTTTCTTTTTGTTAAGCTTTTATCTTTTCCAAATTCTTTTCAAGAATTTTTAATAAATTTTCTAAACTTAACCAACTTAGAAAACATTGAAATAATTGGATTACCTTTAGCTTTGTCCGTTTCTGCTATATTTCAATTTATTATCCTTTTTGTCCTTTTTAGCCAAAAAATTAAAAAAATCTAAAAATAAACTCATTAAATTGAAAAAAGAGAAAAATTTGCTATTATCTAAATAAAGGGATTAACAAAAAGGCAAACATCCCTAAAATTACAAAGGAGATTAGAATAATCCAGATTATTCTAAAAATTGTTTTTGGTTTAACTTTTGCCATTATTTAATGATACCAAAAGTAAGAAAATTTAGAAAGAGAAGCTCTCGTCAAAGCATATTCTTCCTAACTCTGATTGGATTTTTAGTTTTGGGAATAATTGGATTTTTAGTCATTTCTGATTTAAGGATAAATCAAAGAAAGGCAGGGCTTGAAACTAAAATTGAGAAATTAAAAAAAGAAATCCAAGCTTTAGAGAAAAAAAATCAAGGATTGAAAGCTGGGATTGCTCAAAGCACTCAAGAAGATTATTGGAAAGAGAAGCTTTATGAGCAGGGCTATGTGGAGGAAGGGGAGCAACAAGTAGTGATTTTACCTCCGGAGGAGGAAGCCAAAGAAGAAAAAAATTTTCTAAATCCTAAAAACTGGTTAGAATGGATAAAAAATAAACTAGTCGAATGAAAGCAAAACTTTCATTGACACCTTCGTTACGCTGTCGCGGAACGCGGTGCGGGATTAGTTGAGCGGCTCAACATCACCTTCCCAAGGTGGAAAGACGGGTTCGACTCCCGTATCCCGCTTAGAAAAAGGTGCCGGGGTAGCTCAGTGGTAGAGCAGGGCTTTCGTAAAGCTCAGGTCGGAGGTTCGAATCCTCTCCCCGGCTCTTTTAATTTTAAAAAAAAGTGGTATAATTAAATAATCTAAATATGGAGAATTTAAACCAAGAAATTGCTAATTTAAAAAAAAGAATCCTCAAAACTGAGGACTGTCTTTGACGCTGAAAAAAAGAGAGAAAAAATTAAGGAATTAGAGAAAGAAATGCAAAAACCCGATCTCTGGAAAGATAAAGAAAAAGCAATAAAGATTGGTCGGGAATTGAGTGAATTAAAAGAAGAGACAGCAGGGTTTGATAAATTGAAAGCCGAATTAAGCGAATTAAAATTAAAAGGTGAAATTGAAGAATTTGAGGAGAAATTGAGAGATAAAGAATTTCAGGTTTTTCTTTCTGGGAAATATGACAAGGGTAATGCTATTTTATCAATTTATGCTGGAGCCGGGGGTCAAGATAGTCAAGACTGGGCAACAATGTTGGTGAGGATGTATGAAAAATATAGTCAAAGAAAAGGATTTAAAACTCAGATTTTACATCAATCTTTTGGTGAGGGAGGAGGACCAGAAGGGAGAATTGGAACAAAATCAGTAACTCTGGAAATTAAAGGAAATTTTGCTTACGGCTTTTTAAAAAAAGAAAACGGGGTGCACAGGTTGGTTCGAATTTCTCCTTTTTCAGCAAAATCTCTTAGGCATACCTCTTTTGTCTTAGTTGAAGTTTTGCCAGAAATATCTAAAGAAGCTGAGGAGGAAATAAAAATTAAACCAGAAGATTTAAGAATTGATTTTTACAGAGCTTCCGGACCTGGGGGCCAATATGTTAATCGCCGAGAGACTGCAGTAAGAATTTCTCATTTGCCAACCGGAATTTCAGTAGCTTGCCAATCGGAAAGATTACAGGGTTTAAATAGAGAAAGAGCAATGAAAATTTTAAAAGCTAAACTTCATCAATTAAGAGAAAAAAATGCCGAGAAGGGATTAAGAGAAATTAAGGGTAAATTAGTTTCTACCAGCTGGGGGAATCAAATTAGGTCTTATATTTTACATCCTTACCAGTTGGTAAAAGACCTTAGAACCAAAATAGAGACCTCTGATATTGAAGGAGTTTTAAATGGAAATTTAGATAAATTCATTGAAGAGCAAGTTTTTGCAGAGCAAAGACGAAGCTAAAGAAGAGATTTATCTCTTCGCCGAGCAAGTTTTTGCAGAGCAAAGTCGATGAAGCTAAAGCTTCATCTCCACCTTCACTTCCTTCGGAAGTTCGGTAAACGCAGATAAAGAAGAAATTTATTTCTTCGCCCACTCAAGCTCCAAGCTCCACTTTGTCGGAGCGAAGGGCGAAAAGAGATTTGTCTCTTTGAGCGATAGCGCAGAGCGAAGATGAGATTTATCTCATCGCCCCGAAATTAAAATTTATGATATCATTCCAAAAGGTTACAAAAACATATTCTCCTCAGGCTATAGCTTTAGAAAACATATCTTTTGAAATTAAGCCAAAAGAGTTTGTTTTAATTGCTGGAAAATCTGGAGCTGGAAAAACAACTTTGCTTAAACTTTTATTGGTTGAAGAGAAGCCTACTCAGGGCAGGATTTTTTTTAATGGAGAAGATCTTTCTAAAGTAAAAACTCAACGGTTGCCTGAATTGCGTCAAAAAATTGGAGCAGTTTTTCAAGATTATAAATTACTTCCTTCAAAAACAGCTTATGAGAATGTTGCCTATGTAATGGAAGTGATAGGAGCAACCGAGGAGGAAATTGCCAGAGATGTGGATGAGGTTTTGGAAATTGTTGAGCTTAAAGACAAGGCTGATAATTTTCCAACTCAGCTTTCAGGAGGGGAGCGGCAGAGAGTAGCTAGTGCCAGAGCCCTAATTCATCGGCCAGAAGTTATTTTAGCCGATGAACCTACCGGCAACCTTGATCCTTATCATACTTTAGATATTATCAGGCTTTTGTTAAAAATTCATGAATTTGGCACCACTGTTATTTTAGCTACCCACGATAAAGAAACAATTAATAGTTTAGAAAAAAGAGTAATTACTTTGGAGAACGGTAAAATAGTTAGAGACGAACGAAAAGGAAGATTTATATTCTAATTTTTTTAACACGGGGGTCGGGTGAGGCTATGTTTACTAATTTTAAAAGAATATTTAAATTTGGCTGGGCAAGTTTTTCTCGGGATGGCAGTTTGGTTGCTGCTAATATTTTTATCATGGTAATGACCATTCTCTTGGTGTCATCCCTTTTTCTTTTCAAAGATATCAGCCGTTTTTTAATTTCTTCTTTTCAGGAAAAAGCAGATATCTCAGTCTATTTCAAATCCGATACTCCGGAATTAGATATTTTAAATCTTAAAGAAGAAATTTCTAAAATTCCTGAAGCAAAAAGTGTTGAGTATGTTTCTAAAGAAGAAGCTCTGCAAGAGTTTACCGAAAGACATAAAGATGATCCAGTTCTAATGGAATCTTTGGAAGAAGTAGGGGGAAATCCTCTTTTAGCTTCCCTGAACATTAAAGCCTTTGAAGCTGATCAATACCAAGCCATTTCAAATTTCTTAGATGAAAGCCCCTCTTATAAAAATCTGATTGAGAAAGTTGATTATTATCAAAGGAAATCAATAATTGAGAACATATTTTCCATCACTTCTGCTTTCAATAAAGTTGGAATTGGATTAAGTTTAATTTTGGTTATGGTGGCAATTTTGGTGGTTTTCAATACTATTAGATTGGCAATTATAAATTACCGGGAAGAAATCAAAATTCAAAGATTGGTTGGAGCATCAAGCTGGTTTATCCGGGGGCCATTTTTAGTCCAGGGAACAATTTCTGGAATTTTCTCAGCTTTAATTTGCCTTTTAATTTTTACTTTAATTTGCTGGTTCTTCAGCCCAAAGTTGGAAATTCTATTAACTGAGCCTAATCTTTGGAGCTATTTTACTGCCAGCTTCTGGATTATAGTTTTAATCCAATTCGCCACCGGAATTGGTTTAGGAGTAATTTCCAGCGCCATTGCCAGTAGAAAATACCTTAAAATATAATTTCCAATTTCCGATTTTCAAATACTAAATTGCGGGGTGGTGCAACGGTAACACACGAGATTCTGGCTCTCGTAATCTAGGTTCGAATCCTAGCCCCGCAGCTATCTCAGAAAATCGCCAATCCGCCTTTCGGCGGAGGCGGTTTTTTGGTAGAGACTTGACTTTTTTGTGGAGATTGCTAAATTGATTTTAGCATCATTTTCAATAAAGGAGGAAAGAAGTGAACATAACAGAAACGCCAAGATTATATTTCAATACTAGTGCAGAAGACAGAGAAGCATATGGACTTTTACAAGCTAGCGGTATACCGTGTCAGTTTCGTTGTCCTGCTATTGGTGGGCCAGGGCTTGACGAAAACCCAACCAAACCTCTTTTAGTTATTGGGTATAATGAACATAGAGGAATTGACGAAATAAGAAAATGGCTAAATAAGAAAGGAGGAAGAAAATGATTGAAGGATTAGGAAGCATTTATAAATTAGAAGGCGCTTACCACTTTGGAGGTAGAGTTAACCACTTTACGGGCCAATTCTCTATTGATAGCTCTGGAAGAATAACGGGAAAGATATGGGACCCAAACTCCATCTACTCTGAACACGAAGTTAAGGGCGAGGTGAAGGAAGAGCAAGACAGCGGTGTAGCTATATTAGAGTTTGTCAAAATATCACCAGGCATATTAACTGATATTTATTACCAGCTTAAGAAGGTATTAGAACCTAGAAATAAATTATCTGGAGGTTACGAGGGAGTTTGGAGTTTTGAGGAAGCGGTTGTCCAATCGTAGTAGGGACAAAAGGAGAAACGAAAAACCAAACCTACATTAAGTTAGAGTGGTTAATTCCCTCGGTTAAATAGTCTATCAGGTGGCGGGCGAGAGCAATCTCAAACCGCCCCCTTTTTTATTATAAACAGGCTCTAACATCGTCCAACAGAAGCCAGATCCGGTATATAAATATATTCATTCTGTCGCCGGAAAAATGATTTATAGAAATGTATAGATTTGACAAGGTTTTATGTAAGTGATATGATGAAAATGTATAGCTTTATATAAAAAGTATGAATTCAAGATTATTAACAATCAGCCAAACAGCTGAAATGCTGGGAGTCTCTATTCAGACATTGCGCCGTTGGGACGATTCGGGGAAGTTATCTTCGGTCAGTAGGAAAGCGGCTGGGCACAGACATTACTTAGAAAGCGATATCGAAAATTATATTAAGAACAACATAAAAAGACTGGATCTGTATAAAATTGCGCGGAATTGGGTTGTGAATAATTTAGGAACCAAGCCATTCTCTGATTTTTATTGTCCAGATATTTCTGTGTTTCAAGCGCGATTAACAAAATTAGAAAACGAATTGGGTAGGATAAAAAGATTAAATAAAATATTTCCTTTAATTTCGGCTATTACCGGCGAAATCGGCAATAACTCATTTGATCACAATTTAGGTAATTGGCCGAATGTTATGGGCATATTTTTTTCCTGGGATTTAAATAAAGGAAAGATTGTTCTAGCTGATAGAGGACAGGGAATCCTGACTACCCTAAAAAGGGTTAAGCCGGAATTAAAAAGTCATCAAGACGCTTTATTGACCGCTTTTACTAAGGTAATTTCCGGGCGCGCACCCGAATACAGGGGAAACGGGTTGAAGTTTGTAAAAGATGTTGTGGTCGCCAACAAGATAAGTTTATTCTTCCAGACGGGCGACGCTTGGTTTAAGATTCAAAAAAATGTTTTCAATATAGATATTCGGAAATCAGTCGTTAATTTCCGTGGTTGCTTAGCTGTAATTAAGTTCTAAAATAAACATTATGACTATTTTCTTAAAAAAATTTGGTACAACCTTGAACGGCCGGCAGTTTGGCAGAGAATCCTTTGCCGCTTTTGAGTCCTCTCTGAGAGATGTAAAGGATGACGAAAAAATTATAGTAGATTTTGAAGGCGTTATAACATTTACACCTTCTTGGGGCGATGAATTTTTAGGATCCTTGTTTAGTAGATTTGGCGGGCGATTGGTGTTGAAAAATACCGAGAATCCTTCGGTTCAGGCAACATTGAAGTTGTTGGAAAAAATTTACGGGAAAGATTTTAAGTGAAAATTTTCAACTCTTGAGCAAAACGCTCCAACCCGAAAAATCCCAAATTCCCCTTAAAATCTCGGTTCTGGACCGGGACACACAGCAAAACGCACTACTGCCCATTCGGGCAGTTTTTTGGTAGAATAGGAAAACATGAAAAGAATAATAATTGCAATCATCATTATAATAATTTTTTTAGGAGTAGGTTACTGGTTTTATAATCAAGAAGAAAACTGTAGACCTGAAAGCCATGAATGTAGTATTGAAAACATGGATACCCCTTGTTGTAATGGTTTAAAAGAGGTTTGT
>CAZBBD010000023.1:0-7538 GCA_964490315.1 uncultured Candidatus Saccharibacteria bacterium | reverse complement strand
AACGGTAACGGCGGCGGCGGCGGAGTCGTACCACCTGGACTAATAATATTTAATGAAGCGGATAAAGACATTAGCACAAACAGCGTCACTATTACTTGGCAGACAAATTATTTTTCCACCAGTAGGGTGATTTATGCAACCACTCCCGGACTGTTTAATTTAAGTGAAGGAGAACCTGCTTATGGTTATGAATATTATACACCCGAATATAATACTAGTCCGAAAGTTACTGTTCATTCGGTGACCATTACCGGATTAACCCCCGGAACCACTTATTACTATCGTTGTGTGTCCCACGCCTCTTTGGCAGTTAGTACAGACCACAGCTTTACCACCTTAGGAGAACCCGGTGAAGAGCCTGGCGAGGAACCCGGAGAAGAACCCGGAGAAGAACCCGGTGAAGAACCCGGAGAAGAACCCGGTGAAGAACCCGGAGAAGAACCTGGTGAGGAACCCGGAGAAGAACCCGGTGAAGAACCCGGAGAAGAACCTGGTGAGGAAGAAGAGGAAGAGGAAGAAGTTATCGTTGCTGGGGCCGAGGAAGGGGAAGGATTAGATTTAACAAAATTTTTAGCCGGAATTGGCAGCTTTACTTTAGAGAATAGTTGTTGGATATTAACTATTATTATGACTATATTAGCCAGTTTGCTCTTCTTGTCTAAAAAAAGAAAGAGAGAAATGCCAGAAAAGAAAAACTACTATTGGATTTCAGTTATAGGTATAGCTGTGTTAATTGTTTTAGCCCTCCTATTGAAATGTTGCCCCTTAATAATTCCTATAATTATATTACTCATTTTTCTTTCTAGCGAATTATTAAAAAAAGAGCAAACTAATATTTAGAAATAAAAGCCTCCCGGTTTGACCGGGAGGCTTTTAGAATACTCGGTTTTAACGCCGTCAAGTTAAAACTTTATTTGATAAACCTTTAAAGCGTTCAGAAGATAAATCGTTTTACCGTCTTTGGAAACAGAAAAGTCTAAAAGACCGTCAAATTTATCGCTTTGGAATTGTTCAATGATTCCGCCGGTTTTATTTAGAATAATTATTCGATTTTGTTCTGGTTCCAGAAGATAAAGATAAGGAAGCTGGGAAGCGGTGAAAATTTTTGAGAAATTCTTTTGTTCAGGGAAAAGCTCTATGATTAGGTTTTTTTGAAGTTTGCCAAAATGATATCTGCCGATTGAGTTATCCTTGTTTAAAATCCAAATATTTCCATCTATTGCCATAGATTTAGCCCCTGTAGCTTTAGATTGGGGACTTAACCATAATTGAGGAGAATCCCATTTTAAGTTTTCAAGATAAGGGTACTTTATGATTTCCGCCGATTTCTGGTCCAAGAAATAAAGATTAGAGCGATAGGAAGAGAGGTCATCAAAATTGAAATCAGGATAGGGGGTCTCAAGAAAAATAGGTTCGCTTAATTTGTCGTCTTTTAAATTAATTAATTGATTTGGTTTTGAGAAAAACAGAGTCGATGAAGCTATAGAAACGGCCAGATTAAATTTGTTTTCAGTTGGAATAAGCTGGCCTTCGCCGTTTTGATTTACTTTAAATAAATTTTGAGAATAAGGGCTGAAAAAATAAAGAGAATTATTAATAGAAACTATTTTTTGAGGAATAAACTCTCTGGCTTCAAATTCAAACAAGAGAGTAGGCTCAGAAATTTCTGTTAATTTATTTAATTGATTTAGATTTTTTGAAACCTTTTCACTTAAAGAAAGAACTTGTTCTCTAAAATCTGGAGGCAGAGTGGGGGCAATGTTGGCCAAAGGTAGAATTTCTTCCCAGGCTTCTTTGAACAGGGAATTAGCTTCTATTTCTTTTTTACAAATTAAAAAATTTTCAGCTTGATCTACTTTTTCCTGGGCAGTGACAAAAGTTGCCTGATAAACTATTAATTGCTGCTCTTTCTCTTTACTTGCGATAAGAAATCCCAAAAACAAGAGAAAAACTAAGGCTAAAACTAAAATTCCGTTCTTTTTCAGGTTTTTAGGAACTTTAATTTGGGGCAATTTTTTAAATGAAGGAATTTTTTCACCAAGCCAGAGTGTTTTTCTTCCCAGCAAAGGTTTTAGTTTTAGCCAAGGAAATTTAGGGATAGCTGGACGCCACTTGCCCACTTTGTGTCCTAAATGAATAAAAATATTTTTTCCTCGAGAGACCGTCGGTGAAAATGCCCGCCGGAATGAAAACTCAGGTGTTTTTTTAACAAAGGTAATTGTTTCTTTTGGCAAAACTTCGGGACTCAAAACCACCAAAAAACAAATTCCAGAAATTTTTGATAAATTCTCTCCTTTCCCATTTAAAACTCTTTTTAATTCTTTTTCATTAAAAGGGTCTAATCCGGCAATTTCATTTAAGAGATTATGGTTTTGGTTTTGCTTTGCAGTAGAGTTTGTTTTCACTGCAGAGTTTTGAAAAGCTTCAGAAACTTCTTTAGTTAAAATTAAAATTTTATCACTTTCAGTCAATTTTCCAGAAGCAATATTTGAAAATATTTTTAAAGGATAGGGTTCAATTTCTTCAAATTCAAGGTTTTTGCCAATATCAATCACCTGGCCCTCTCTTAATAATAAAATTTTTAAATCTCCGACTTTAGTAAGATTTAATTCAAAGTTTTTTAAAGAAAGAACCGCAAAATTCAGATTACCCAGCCAACTAACGTCGCCTCCTTTAGCAATTTTTTCCAAGGATTCATTTACGGTTCTTAAACTTTCTTTTAAAGATTTTTCGGGCGTAGTAAGAGCTAAGCTGTAATATTTCTCCTTAAGAAGTTTGGATAACCTATCTAAAAATCGGAAATTTTGAGGGAGAGCATTTCTTAATTCTCCAACCATATATAAACTTCCCAGTCTTTTTTCATAAACATTTTCCGGTTCATAACAAAAACTATCAAATATCAGATCTTCTCGAGCCCGGGGATTAAAATGAAATTCAAAAACCTGCATCAAGTTTATTATATAAAACTTTACCAATTTAACAAAATTTGCTAATTTGAAAACAAAGGGCACTTGGCGCAGTGGTTAGCGCGCTTCGTTCACATCGAAGAGGTCAGAGGTTCAAATCCTCTAGTGCCCACGATATATGTAAAGGTCAAAATAATCAGTTAATATAAATTAAAATATGGAAAATCAGTTTAAATTTTTAAATAAGGAAATTCCTTCTCCAGTGGGGATTATTATCGTTATTTTAGTTGCTATTTGGGCCGGCGGAATTATTGCCTGGCAGTATTTTGGGGTAGAAAAAGAGGAAGTTAAGGCACCAGAAGAAAAAGCACCGGTAGAAAAAGTAGTTGAAGACAAAACCGCCGATTGGAAAACTTATAGGAATGAGGAGTATGAGTTTGAGGTGAAGTATCCGCAAAACGTGTGCTTTAAAGAAGAAAAACACTTCATAGAATTTACCAATTGTGAATTTCCAACAAGGGTCCAAATTACTATTCAAATAACAGATACAGAATTGGCTATCCATGATTATTTAAAACAACTTGGCACAGAAGAAAAAGCAGAAAGGCTTTACTCAAGAAAATGTGACCCTATATGTTTGTATACCAGCGTAAGTGAAGTAAAAGATATTTATATAAATGATATTCCAGCAGTCCAGATGTACGCTTGGTTGAGTGGCGCTGGCGGGATTGTTACTTTTTTTAAAAAATCACCAAAAACTCTAATTGAAATTGTTAATTTCTGTATTCCAGAGGAGGAGATTTTAGAAGGTTGGGTAACAGATGAAGCTCTTTGGGAATGTTTTGAGAAACAGAAAACTGGAATAAAAAGACCTTCAGATATAATTTATGATCAAATAATTTCTACTTTTAAGTTTTAGAAGTATATCCAAATCTGTTTTATATTTCAAAAACTAAACTCAATGCCCGCTCTTTACAAAGTTAAACGCCATATGTATAATATTATGTAGTTTATTATCGTTCATTAATAAAGTGGTAGCAGAATAAAATAGAGAAAGGAGGTAATAAGGATGGAGGCAAGGAAGGTTATGTTTATTATTAATCCTGGGGCTTGGGGATTAAGGAAAAAGTATCTCAAGAAAATATTAAAATTTAAACAAGGATTAGCCAAAGAAAGAGGGCTAGAGATAACTACTGAACTTACCTCTCAATTCGGCGAAAAGTCAGCGGTTAATTTAGCCAAAGAAACCACCAAGGCAGGATGCCGCTACCTTATAGCTGTCGGTGGAGATGGAACAATAAATGAGGTAGCCAATGGCATAATCAATAGTGGTGTTTCCTCTGAGAATGCCCCGGTAGTAGGAGTGGTTCCAGCCGGATTAGGTAATGACTTTGCCATCGGATTGGGAATTCCTAAAGGCGTCAAATGGATTCTTGAAATCCTCCAGGACCAAGCTTCAATTCAATCCCAGATTATTTCCGTGGACTTGGGCAAAGCCTCTTGGGAAAATGGAAGTAGATTTTTTGTTAACTCTTTCGGAATTGGACTTGATGCTCAAATTACAAAGTTAGCCGTAGCTTTAAAGGAAAAATTCCAATTTTTATCTCCTTTGCCTTTATCTGGGCAGGGAATGTATGTTCTGGCCGGGTTAAAAGAATTGGTTTCTCGCCTACATCTAAATTATGGCCAGGTTAGAGTAGAGATGGAGGGTGAAAGTTTTTCTCACAGAGTACTGCTTTTAGCAGTAACTAACGGACCTTGTTTTGGGAGAATTTTTAAAATTGCTCCCAATGCTGAATTTACCGATGGGAAGCTAGATATCTGTTTTATTAAAGAGATGGGGAGGCTGAAAACTCTCTGGAATATTCGCCGGGTTTGCCAAGGAACGCATGTTTCCTTACCGGAAGTAGAAACGTTTCTAAATGGGAGGTTGCCGACGGCTTCTTCTCTTACTATCTCTTCTCCAGAGAATCTTCTTTGCCAAATGGATGGTGAAGTTCTACCCCTGGCAAGGGAATATAGAATTTTCCTACTTCCTAAAGCTCTAAAAATTTTAGTGCCAGAACCCTGGAAATTTTAAATTTCAGGGTTTTTTCTTTGACAAAATACTCCAAAAAATTATAAAATAAAAAAGATTAAAGTTGTGAATAAAAAAGTTAAAGTCCATATATTTATTTCTGGAATAGTCCAGGGAGTTTTTTTTCGATACGAAACGCGAGAAAAAGCCCAGGAGCTTGGAGTTACCGGCTGGGTTAAAAATTTGCCGGATGGCAGAGTGGAAGCGGTTTTTGAGGGAGAAAGGGTTAAGGTTGATGAAGTGCTCAAATGGGCTAAAAAAGGCCCTTCTGGAGCTATTGTTGACCATTTAGACGCTGTTTGGGAGGGGCATCAGGGGGAATTCCAGGATTTTGAAGTTAGGGTATAACCTTTAAACCCAATTTATGTTAAAGTAGATTTAAGGAGCAATTTATGCTATTTGTGAAAATTCTCAGAAAAATATATTCAATGATTCTTTATCTAGTCAAAAGACTGTTTTATTTAACTGAAATTTTTTTATTTCTGAGATTGATACTTAAATTTCTTGGTGCCAATCCTCAAACTCTGGTTGTAGACCTTATTTATAAAGGAAGCGATGTTCTAGTTTCGCCTTTTAATTTTATTTTCCCTAATATCAACTGGCCAGAAGGCTACCTTATTGAAACTGCCACTATTTCTGCTATGATAGGTTATGCCCTTGCCTTTTTTGTTCTCCTTCGCCTGTTACAATTTTTTTCCGAATATGAACATGAATCTTCAGATTAAATAAAAATTTGTGAAATACAAAATTCGCCCAGCAGTTGTTATTATCGATGTTCAAAATTGTTTCCTTTCTCCTGGAGGATCGTTTGATAAACTTGGTTACGATATCTCAAAATACAAGAAAATAGTCCCTGTTATTCAGGAAGTGTATCAAAAAGCAAAATCGTTAAAAATCCCCGTATTTTTTTCCCAAGCTCTCCGTGAAAAGTCGGGCATTGATATGATTGACAAAGTCCATAAAATTTTACCCGAAACCCGCCGGGATAGAATTGAGAAATTACCAATTTGTGTTTCTGGAAGTTGGGATAGCGAAATTATTGATGTTTTGCAACCCAAAGCCGAAGACTACGTAGTCCAGAAAAGACGAGATTCTATTTTTCAGGATACAGAATTTGAAATGTGGTTGAAATCATTTAAAATTGATACATTAATTTTTATCGGGATAGATACTGCCGTTTGCGTGGAATCTTCTTTGCGAGACGGCTTTAATAAAGGTTTTGATGTAATTCTTCTGTCTGATGCTACCGCCTCCCTAAATGATGATTTTTATCAGACTACAATCAAAGAAACTAAAGAAAACTTTGGGTTGGCAATAGATTCTAAAAAACTTTTTAAAAACCTTAAAAAAATTAGCGCCAACAGGTTTCTGTCAGAAGTAAATTAAAAAACAATAAAACAAAATCAGGAAAAACACATAAAATTTATGCGCAAGAAATACCTTATTTTAATTATTATATTCCCTTTTCTTTTTATTGTTCCTGGCCTAATTGGCTTACTGACCGATTGGTTTTGGTTTAAAGAAACAGGTTTTGAAAATATTTTTACTACAATTTTGGGTACAAAAATTATATTAGGGCTTAGTTTCGGCCTCATTGTTTTTGGCTTAACTTATCTTAATTTAAAACTTGCTGCCCGTTTCACCAAGGGCCGACCTATCTTAATTCAACTTGAGAGAAAAGAAACCCCGTCCGATATTGGAAAATATATTGAAAAATTTCTACTTCCTTTCTCTTTAGTTTTTGGATTCTTTGCCGGCTTAGCTGGAGCCGGTAGCTGGCAGACCGTTCTTCGATATTTTAACTCTACCTCTTTTGGAGTAGTAGAGCCGATTTTCAATCGGGATATTTCTTTTTATTTCTTTACTCTGCCCTTTTTAGAAATGGTGCTGGGAGTTTTGTTCTGGATTATTTTTATTTCCTTACTTGGAGCTGCTTTGATCTATTTTGGCAAGGGGGTAATTTCCCCAGCCCTCTTAACTAAAAGAGCTGGGTCAGGGCCAATTCGTTATTCTTCTGAAGGAAAACCGATTAAAGAGAAGATGGAAAAAGGGCCTAAAATTCATCTTTTACTAATGCTTTCTTTTTTCTTTTTGGTGCTGGCCGTTAAAACCTACTTTATTAAAATTCCCAGTTTGCTTTATTCCACCACCGGTCCCTTTACCGGAGCCAGCTATACCGACCTTCACGCTACCTTGCCGATTCTGAAACTACTAACCTTAGTTCTGATAGTGTGGGCAGTATTAGCTCTTTTAAATATTTTCCAGGCCAAACGTCGGCTCTTGGTAGGAATGGCAGGAATCTATTTGGCTGTAGCTATTCTTGGAGGAGGGGTTTATCCCCTGATTCTCCAAAAATTTATTGTGGAGCCAAACGAACTGGTTAAAGAAACTCCTTATATTGTCAACAATATTGCCGCTACCCAGAAGGCATTTAAATTAGATCAGGTTGAAGAGCGCGATCTGAAAGGAGAAACATCTTTAACTATGGAAGATATTAAAAATAATGAGACAACTATTAAAAATGTTCGGCTCTGGGACAGAGAACCGCTTTTGGA
>CAZBBD010000022.1:0-7642 GCA_964490315.1 uncultured Candidatus Saccharibacteria bacterium | reverse complement strand
AAATATAAAAAAATCTTAGATTTTGTCATAACGAAATCTGGGGTTCCCCCGTCTTGGAAAAACAGCGAGCCGAAGGCGAGTGTTAGAAACCGAAGGTGTCTAAAAGAAGGGGTCGAGAGTGGACGTCCACCAACCGTGTGATCGTGACTTGGTCATAAACAAAGAGACCGCTTTTTGTATTTGGTAATTTTTTTAAATATCGTTTCAATTTCTGGTCTGGCTTTTAAATTAGTTTCTAAAATTGGGGTTAAATTAGCAATAGCTTTAAAAATTTCTTTATCATAAGATATTTTACCCAGCACCAAAGTTCTGGTGCTGGGTTTACCCAAAAATTTTTTATTTGCCCATTTTTCAATTTTATTGCTTAGTTGAGGATTTATATCCCATTTATTTATCACCATCTTCCAGGGTAGATTAAAGTGATTAACTACTTCTAAAACTCTTTTTAAATCAGTAAAGCCAGAGGGGGTGGGTTCGGTAATTAAAACTGCGAAATTAGCTCCCTGCAAGGAAGCAATCACCGGGCAACCAGTTCCTGGAGCAGAATCAATAATCATTAAATTATGTTCAAATTTCTCTGCCTCTTTTTTTATCTCAGCCACCACTTTACCAGAACCAGTTTCCCCCGGATAAAGCTGACCTGAAACTAAAGGAAAATTATATTTAGTTTTCTTAATTTTAATTTCTCCATTCTGAACTGGTTTTAATTTTATTGCTCCTTGAGAACAAATAACTTCACAAGCCCCGCAACCCTCGCATAAAAACGGATTTAATTTGGGTTTGCCCTTAACCATTTTTATTGCTGAAAATCGACAATTTTTAGCACATAGTCCGCAGCTATTACATTTTTGATAATCAATTTCTGGCCGAGCTGAAGCTACTACGGGTATAGTTTTATCCCACCCTCCACCAGCACGCTGGTGGGGGGTTTCGCCTAACCAAATTGCCAAATTGGGCGCGTCAGCATCACAGTCAACTGCAACTATTTTCTTATCCTTAGCAAAAAGCATTGCTAACGCTGAAGTCAACATCGATTTCCCAACTCCTCCCTTTCCAGAAACAATTACTAATTTAAATTTTTCTTTATTCATTTAAATCAGATTTAAGTAATTTTCCTTTTGAATAAGCCTCAACTATTTTTTTTGAATAAGGAATTTCTTTTTCAATTCTAGTTTTGAATTTCTTGGCAACTTTTTCAATTCTTTTTTTATCTCCTAAATTTGATTGATTTAAAATTATCCTGGTTTTTATTTTTAATTTTTGGCAAAGATCTAAAATTAAATTTAAATCAGTGGCTCCCATTGGAGTAGGTTCAGTAACAGCGTAAGCTAAATCACAATCCAATAAAGCTGAAATTACTGGACAGTGAGTGCCAGCCGCGGTGTCAAATAAAATATAGTCTACTTTATAATTTTGGGCAAATTTTAAAGCGAAGTTTTTAACTTCAGTCACCACGGGTCCGGTCTCTTCTAACCCTGGTTTAGCCATACCAGTGACCAAATAAAAATCTTGAACCTTTAATCTTGAATCTTTAATCTTATTAAGATATATTTTTCCAGTTTCTTCTTTTTTTGGCTGGATTGCCCCATAAGGGCAAACTATCCAACAAGCTCCGCATCCAGAACATAAATCTTTAATAAATACTGGGTATTCCCCCGAGGCTTGAAAAATGGCGTTACTCCGACAGGTTTTAGCGCACAAGCCGCATTTTTTACATTTTTTCTTAATCAATTTCGGGAATTCAGCATAGATTTTTTTTTCCGGTTTTTCCAGTTTTTGCCCTAATAATAAATAATCATTTGGGCATTCCACATCGCAATCGCAAAGCAAAACTCTTTTACCTTTTTTTAATAATTTATTGGCAAATAAAATGGCAACGGTTGACTTCCCGGTTCCTCCTTTCCCCCCGGTTATAACTATGGTTTTAATTTTCTTAGCCATTTATTGAGCCCGCCTGAGGCGAGCAAAGATGAAGATGAGAACGAAGTTCTCATCGCCTACTGAACTTCCAGAGGAAGTGAAGATGAGAACGAAGTTCTCATCGCCTACTATTTCTCTTTAGTTGGTTCTTCTAAAAGTTTAAGTTTTTCTTTTGAAAACTTCTCTAAAAGTCCTTTTATATTTCCATCTATCCCTTGATAAACATCTACTACGTTGTCTCTTAGGGTATGAAGAGAAATCGGTCCCATTTCTTTGGTAATGATTGAATCAATTTTTTCTCCCAATACAAACATTGAAGCTTCCAAGCCGGCTCTTATTTTTGTTTCAGAGTAAGGATTATCTTTAAAATAAAAATTTTTAACCTCTCTTTTTTCTAACTCAATAAACATAAATTTTTTAGCTCTACCAAAATAATCTGAAATTTCAGAATCCAGCCCTTCCTCTTTTTCCACCGGAATACATAACTTTTGACTTTCAATAATTTCCGGTGCTATTCCTACCACTAAAGAATCTACTGATTTTACCTTTCTTTTTATTTCTTTCTCAATACTATTTGAAATTTCCCTGGCTTGATTAATATTTACGCTTCGCCCTAACTTCACTTCTACTTCTCCAAAGATAAAAGGGCCGGATTTCCTCAATCTTAAATTCCTAAACCCTCTCACTCCAGAAATATTCTCCAAAATCCTTTTTATTTTTTCTTCTATTTCTTTACTGGGAGAAACATCCATTAAAGCAAAAATAGAATCTTTAGCAGATTCAATTCCAATCTTGAAAATAAAAAGGGAAATTAAAATTCCCATCATTCCTTCCAAATAGGGAATTTTAAACCAACTTGAAAGTAACCCTACCAGAACTATTGAAGAAGAAAATATATGCATCCTTGATTCTTTTCCGTCTGCCATCAAGCTCTGGGAATTGATTCTCTTTCCGGCCTTCATTTCATAAGTCCCTACCGAAAACATTACTATTGCATCTAAAACTGCCACTCCTACTGCTACTAAAGGAATATTTAACTGATACTCTATAAAAATTTTACTGATGCTCTCTCTAATAATACTGAAACCAGCAAACAGAATTAAACCAGAAACGACTAAAGCAGTAATATTTTCTGCTTTGTAAAATCCATAAGGAAATTTTTCCGTTGGTTCTTTTTGGGCAATTTTTAAACCAAACCAGGCAAAAAATGAAGAAAAAGAATCAGCAGCGCTGTGTACCGCATCTGCTATCAACACAATGCTGCCCGAAATAAAACCTACTATAGCTTTAGCTATAGCAAAGAAGATAGTAGCAGAACCTGCTACCAACGCTGCCTTTTGACCTTTCTTAAAAATATCTGCCATATTCTATTCTTTATCGTCCTCTCCTCCTTGCTCTTCCGGGACCAGGACCAAAACCCCCGCCAGGGCCTCTGCCTCCACCAGGACCAAATCCAAAATGGTCCGGAGCAGGAGGAACTTTTATTTCTTTTAATTCTCCTTTATTATATTTATCTATGGCCTGTTTAACAGTTAAATCAAAAACTCCAGGATAAATCTTAGTCCCGGACATCTGCAAAACTGAAAAAGCATTAGGTCCAAAATTTCCACAAATGACAACTTTAGCTCCTTCTGAAACAACGAGCTGACTAGCACCAACCCCTGCTCCCCTTCCAGCCTGAAAAGCAGAATTTGGTATCGCTTTAAATTCTTCAGTTTTGCTATCTACAATTAAAAAATAAGGACAACGGCCAAAAACCGGTGAAACTTGAGAATTCAAATCAGGACCGGTGGCACAAACACAAATTTTCATAGACCGAGTTTTTATTTATAAGTTCGATGAGATAAATCTCATCTCTCGCTCAATTTATATTTATTCATCGAACGTCGAAATGAAATAAATATTTCATTGAGCAAACGCAGCTGAAGATGAGGACGAAGTCCTCATCGCCATCCTATAAATTACGGATGATAACTAGCGACTCCGGGTCATTGGCTGACCACATTTTGGACAGCGCTGTTCATAACAAGGAATTCCGGCTTGATGAGGAATTCGAGCGCCACAATTCGGACAAATACATTCTCCTGAAGGACCTAAACCAAAACCACCGGGCTGGCGACCACGTCCGCCTCTACCTAATCCTCGACCAGTTCCTGGACCTTGTCCAGTAGGACCAGTACCATTTCTATTTGGCATATTACTTTTTTCCGCCAGCTGGCGGATTTTTACTTCCTAACTCTTTTATTCTTTCTTCAATTGCTTTCATTTCTTCTCTTAAATCCTTCAAATCTTCATTCACGCGATCCCTAGCGAAGCGTAAAGATGAACGAAGTTCATCGACTGGCATTTCTTTTTCCTCTTTTGGAGTGGGAGATTCTGGAGGATAAGAAGGAGAAGGATAAGTTGGTCCGTAAGGTGGATAATTTCCCCAACCAGACCATCCCCAGCCTCTTCCCCAGCCTCTTCCCCATCCTCTGCCAAAACCTCTTCCCCAACCCCGACCAAATCCTCTTCCTTGAGCATATCCATAGGAATTCATATAACCCGGGTAAGAATAACCGGAACAATAACCTAATCCTCTTCCAGTTCTTGGCCCTAAGCCTCTTGGCCCTGTTTTATCTCCGAATGGCATATTTTTTAAAAAATTTTCTAATAACTAATTTTCGACCTTTTCATTATGAGTATATACCCATAACTATTGGCTGTCAAGGTTTATGCTCTTTTTTCTCACTACTCATTAATTTATTTTACCCCGCACCAATTTTAAATACAAACTATTTATATCCTCTTGTTTCTTAAGAAAATCGGTGCGGGGTTTATCTCTAATTTTCTTTAAAATCAAAATTTCCTTAGTGGGGCTTGCCCTGCACCGTATGGTGCGGAGCTTGACCAGTTAAAGATAATGGTTAAAATAACCTTAGACCCATAAATCGTAACATCCCGCCCAAAATGGGCGAGGCTCGTTCCGCTTTTAGCGGGACGGCTTAGACAAGTCTTTAATAATTTTAAATTAGCGAAGGCCTAATTAAGTAGATCCCGTAGTGAGATTTCTCTACTACAGGATAGAGCGATTTAGAAGTCATCCTTCGGGGCTTCGACTGAGCTCAGCCGAAGTCCAGGCTCAGGATAATACTGAGTTTATCGAAGTATCAAAAGGTCGCTTTAGTATTTTAAGAATTACGTACAAATTAAGCTATAAATTTCATTAATATTTATTTTTGAAATTATACTTATATTAGTAAAAATTCGTTAGTTATATGGCGTTCGAAAAATTTAGTAGGGGTTCCGGGGAAGATTTTCCTCCGCGAAAAATGTTTAAGGGTGATTGGAAATGTGCTGACTGTGGAAAAGAAATAACAGAACTCCCCTTTGAACCCGCAGCTGACAGACCGATTTATTGCAGAGATTGCTGGAGAAAAAGAAAGACCCAGAAATTCGGAAGATAGGTTAGAATAAAAAAACCGAGCATATAATTTATGTGCTCGGTTTTTGTTTTAATTATTCAACACTTCGAAATAAATTTGATTATCTTTTTTGCAAACCAATCTTTATCGCTTTAGATAACCTACTAATAATAAAAATAGCACCCACCTGTAAAGTAATAAGGGTAATCTCATTTAGTGTTCCCAGAGGCATGCCTTCTGAAGAGCAGTTGAAATAATCTTTTGTTAGAAAATTGACAATATATAAAATAACGGTTAACCCAATCCAAGAATAAACAAAGTACTCCCCTTGTCTTTCTATCTCTTTTTCTTCCAACCATCTCAACATTTCTTTATGAATAGTATAAATAAATAAAACTCCAATATAGAATAAACCTATTTTAGAAGAAAGGAAAACTCCCCGAGAAAAAAATTCTATTAATGCCATAATCATTGCTATTAAGGTAATAGCAATACAAATAATAAACAGATTTTTATTTATGGCAAACTCTGCGCTTTTTATTTTTTTTAGTTTTTCTTCAGATATTTGAACCATATTTTAATTTATTTTTCTTACCCGATATATTTAATTTTAGCACAGATTTATAAAAAAGTCAAGCCCTATGATGGGTTTAAAAAATCGTAGCTCCGAGGGACGAACGATGTTAGGACCTGTTTAACAAGCTAAGTCTAAAATACTTATGACTGTTTGCTTTTTAAATTCTTAATTATATCAATTACAGAAAGCAACACTCCGGCTCCCATAAATGAATAACTTATTAAACGGCCTTGATCTGTTGCTATAGAAATAATTCCGAAGACCACTAACAACATTGCAAACATTACAAGCTTAGAAAGTTTCTTTGGTCTCTTGCTTCTTCCTGTATAAATTGCAAGTGTCGCAATGACAGCTAATACAATAATGGATATTATAATGTAAGTTCCTGACATAATTTTATTATAGCAAGCTGAAGCTTGGTATATCAAAACTCTGTTTTGCTATAGTTTTCTATTCTTAATTAACTCTCCGACCTTTTAGTTTTTATCTATATCCCTATTCTATCAAAAAATCGCCTCTGCCGGTAGGCGGATTGGCGATTTTTGTTAACTCTATCAATAGAACAATACTAGAACCTGCTTAGTGATACGTAAATAAAAAATTAATCAATCTTTGGCAGTTTTTTCTGGACCAGGATTTTATCGGGTTACACTGATTGTTTCGTTAAGTTCAGCATGGGGGGCGGAAACGGTGATATGAAGAGTAGTGGGATCCTGGGAAATTTCATAACCGGTATCATAGTTGTTGCAAGCGGTATAAGAACCGCTGCTGGGATCGTAGGGCAAAGAACGTAGATAGGTGGAAACCAAACAATAACAAATATTACATTCATCAGGCCCTTTTGATGCTATTCTCCGGGGATATTCTAATATTTGTTGGCCTGGTGGTGTAGGCGATGGCACTGGTGGTATTTGAGGCGGAGGAGGTAGACAAGTAAAATTTCCCTTGTTGTCAATTATATTTTGATGAACAGCATTTAAAATAGCATTAACCCCGGTCCATCTTTGGGTATTTCGGGCTTGGGCAAAATGACGGCCAGGATTAATAGCAACAATTACTATTGACACCAACATAGCAATAATGGCTAACACGATCAGCATTTCGATCAGAGTGAAACCCTTTTTGGGTTTGAGATGCATAAATTTTAGTTTGATTATAATAAAACGGTCTTCTATTTATTTTAACACAAAACCCGAGAAAATTCTCGGGTAGTGGCTTCTTTTTTTTAAATATAAAACTAATCAGTCTTTGGCAGTTTTGTTTAAACCCCGCACCACTTTTGATTCGGGAGAAAAGTGGTGCGTGGGTAAACCAAAATAAATTGGAATTTTATCGAGTTACACTGATTGTTCCAGTAAGTTCACCAGTAGCACTAACAGTAACACGGTCATTGACGGCATCTTGGGAAATCTCATACATGGTCTCATAGCCACCGCCAATAAAAGTACAGCCGACATAATTACCAGTACTAGGATCACAAGGTAAAGAGCCTATATAAGTAGGAACGATACAATTACAGATATCATATCCAGTAGGATCCGTTGTCGGATCTGCCATTTTCGTGGCCGCACCAGGAAGGTCACCTGCTGCACAAGTCCAAATTCCGTTATTATCAATTATATTCTGATGAACAGCGCTTAAAATAGCATTGACCCCTGTCCATCTTTGGGTATCCCGGGCTTGTTGAAAATGACGGCCAGGATTAATAGCAACAATTACTATTGACACCAACATAGCAATA
>CAZBBD010000021.1:0-7724 GCA_964490315.1 uncultured Candidatus Saccharibacteria bacterium | reverse complement strand
TGTTTCTTGCCACCCCTGTCCATAAAATATTCTCTACTTTATATCTTTTTAAAACTTGGATTAAACCTGCCATGTGGTCGTGTTCAGGATGAGTCAAAATTATTAAATCAATTGTTCTGTCCCAAAAAGGCATCTCTTTTCCTAATTTTTCTAAAACAATTGAGTCTGGACCTCCATCAATAAGAATTTGATGTCTTTGCGGGGTTTCAATAAATATAGCATCGCCTTGGCCAATATCAAAAAAGGTGACTTCAAGAAATTGGGGCTGGCTTAAATTGTAAGCAGTAATCCAAGCTAAGATATTTAAACTAAAGAGAGCAATTAAGGTAATTAAAATATAATTTCTCTTTTTCATTAATTTTATTCAAAAACTAACCCAAAACCACCAATAGCAGTTTTGGGCTAAAAAGTATTATTTAATTTCTTAATTTACTTAAGCCTTTCCCATAATCCGGAACATCTTTGTTCCGCACTTCGGACAAGTCCCAGTCATTGCTCTTCTTTTTGTTCCGCCTTTCCCTTTCATAGTAATCTCTTTAGGATTTACCATGTCTCTTTTCGCCTTACATTTTACACAATAAGCTTCAACAGCCATAATAAAAATATTTTAATTTTTTTTAAAAAAAACGACCTTTGTCCACAGCTTTATTCTACCTTAATTTAAGCAAGGATTCAAGTCAATAGGCAAGCCCCAATAAAAACTCTTTCTATCTTAGCTGACAAATTTTAAATTTTAGTTCAATCTTCTTAATTACTTCTTTAATTTCCTTTTTTTCAAGAACAGGGAGATTAAGTATGCCGGGATCTATAACTTCTTTTTGCTTATTAAATTCTTGAAGAAAATAGTTTTTAGCTTGCCCTATCCAATCAGCTATCTTCTCTATATCTTTTTTATTTAAACCGGGAGCTAAAGTGGTTCTAAATTCATAGTCAATTTTCTCTTTTTTTAGAAGGTTAATGCTTTCTTCAATTTGTCTTAAATCTATTTTTATTCCAGAATACATTTTATATTTTTCCCCCGGCGCTTTAATATCCATTGCTACATAATCAATTAATTTTTCGCCTATTAATTTTCTTAACATTGCCGGGTTAGAACCGTTGGTATCAAGTTTTACTAAGTATCCCAATTTTTTAATTTTCTTGGTGAAATCCGGTAGTTCTTTATGAATAGTTGGCTCACCTCCGCATAAAACCACTCCCTCTAATAATCCTCTTCTTTCATTTAAAAAATTAAAAAATTCTTTCTCTGAGATTTTAGGCTGATTTTCAATTTTCTCTGGTAAAACAAGTTCTGAAGAATAACAAAAAGGACAGCGAAAATTACAGCCAATACTAAAAACAGTACAGGAAACCTTGCCTGGGTAATCAATTAGAGTTACTTTTTGAAGGCCGCCAATTTCCATTAAGTTTTTGACATCGCTGTCTTTCTAACCTTAAATTCCTTTCTTTCTTTAAATTCCTCTTGCTTTCCTAAATTCCACTGATTTACCGGCCTAAGATATCCTACTACCCTAGAATAAACTTCACAGGGCTGCTTTATTGTGCATTTCGGACAGTAGAAATGTTCTCCTGCCAAATAACCATGAATCGGACAGATTGAAAAAGTAGGAGTTAAAGTAATATAGGGCAGATGAAATTTTTCAAAAATCTTTTTGGTTAAATTTTTTACCAACCGAGCATCAGAAACTCTTTCTCCTAAAAAGAGATGTAAGACGGTGCCACCTGTATATTTACATTGCACTTCATCTTGTAATTTTAAAGTTTCAAAAATATCATCAGTATAATTTACTGGTAACTGACTGCTATTGGTGTAATAGGGAACTTTTTTTGTACCAGCTGTAATAATCTCCGGGTATTTTTCTTTGTCTTTGAGAGCTAATCGATAAGCGGTGGATTCAGCTGGAGTGGCTTCTAAATTATATATATTCCCAGTTTCTTTTTGGTATTTGACTAATTTTTCTCTCATAAAATTCATTATTTCCAAAGCAAATTTTTTTCCTCTTTTAGAACCAATGTTTTCTCCAATAAAATTCAATAAAGCTTCATTCATCCCAATCAAACCAATAGTCGAAAAATGATTAGCATAATATTTCCCCCTCATTTTTTTTACCCCATCTAAATAAAACTTGGAGTAAGGATACAACCCTTTTTCAATAAGGTTCTCAACAGCTTTTCTTTTAATCTCTAGACTTTCTTTAGCTAAATCCATTAATTTTCCCAATCTTTCAAAGAATTCTTTTTTAGTTTTAGACAAATAACCAATTCGAGGTAAATTAATTGTAGCCACTCCGATTGAACCAGTGAGCGAACCTGATCCGAATAATCCCCCTCCGCCTCGATTATAAAGCTCGGTTAAGTTTAAACGAAGCCGACAACACATGCTTCTAACATCGTCTGGCTCCATTTCTGAATTAATGTAATTGGCAAAATAATTTGTACCGTATTTAGCTGAAGCTTCAAAAATAGGATTAAAAGCAGGCTCATCCCAGGGGAAGTCTTTAGTGATATTAATAGTAGGAATAGGAAAATGAAATGGTCTCCCCGATTTATCTCCCTCAAGCATTGTTTCATAAAAAGCTTTATCTAATATTTTCACCTCTTCTTCAAATTCACCGTAACTTTCTTTCTGGGGCTTCCCGCCGATAATTACTGGCTGTTTTGCAAAAACTGAGGAAGGTTTAAGATCCAAAGTAATATTTGAAAAAGGACACTGGAAACCAACTCGGGTAGGAACTGCCATATTGAATAAAAATTCCTGGAGAGCTTGTTTTACTTGTTGATAGTTCAAGTTATCGTATCGAATAAATGGAGCCAACAAGGTATCAAAGTTTGAAAGGGCGACTGCTCCCGCACACTCTCCCTGAAGAGTATATAAAAAATTTACTACCTGACCTAAAGCTGCCCTAAAATGCTTTGCTGCTTTTGTCTCAATCTTTCCTGGAACACCGCAAAAACCTTTGATTAAAAGGTCGTATAGGTCCCAACCCATACAATAACAACCCAAAGTGTCTAAGTTATGTAAATGTAAATCCCCTGATTCGTTTGCTTCTCTGATTGGCTTGGGATAAATTTTATTCAGCCAATATTTCTTAACAATATGAGAGACGCCATAGTGGTTTAATCCCTGCAAAGAGAAAGCCATGTTGGCATTTTCCTGAACTTCCCAATCAAGTTTTTCTAAATATTGGTCAATTCTATCTACTGCTTCTTCGCTCACTTTTACCGCCTCCCTAATTCTTCTTCTTTGCTCTCTATATAAAATATAAGCTTTGGCGGTTTCTACCAGATCCTCTAAAATTAAAACTTCTTCAACAATATCTTGAACCTGCTCAACATTAGGGATTTCTTCTTTTTTGAAACGGCGACTTAAAATTTTAATCACTCTATCAGAAACTTTTTTTGCCCTCTTGCCATCTCCCTGATCAGTAGCGGTTAAGGCTTTAAAAATTGCGTTTTGAATTTTTACTGGTTCAAATTCAACAATTGCTCCATCTCTTTTTTGAATCTTTGTAATTTTGTTTTCAGACATATTAAAACAATAAATTATTGTATTTTAATTCTATAAGGAAACCCTGTCAATCAGGCTAAAGCTAAATTCTGTGGAAAACCTAAAACTAATAACTAATTTCATCAATTGATTGAATCGCCGGCATTTAAAACAAAAAAGGGTTCGGTTTACCAAACCGTTTGACTCATTTCAAAAAGTTTTCTTTTCTTTTGTCCAGATTCTATATATTTTCTCCTCGCTTTCCTCAAAATACCTAAAACTTTTTAAATTTTTCTAAAATTTTAAAATCGTTTTTTAGCACTTCTTTCATATTAATGTTATAGGTAGCTACGGCAGGATGATAAAGTGGAATAATTTTAATATTTTGAAAAAGAGTACTTGGTTTAAAAATCCTTCCGTGAATTTTAGAAATGCCTTGAATTTGATCTTTTAATCCATACTTTTCCATGATATAGGCAGTAGAAAAATTTCCTAAGGCACAAATTACTTTTGGTTTTATAAATTTAATTTGCCTTTCCAAATAAGGAGTGCAGGATTCGATTTCCTCTTTTTGAGGATTACGATTATCTGGAGGGCGACATTTTAAAATGTTGGCAATGTAAACTTCTTCTCTTTTAATTCCTGCTGATTTTAAAAGTTCGTCTAAAATATTCCCAGCCGCTCCACAAAATGGAATTCCTTTCTGATCTTCACAATATCCCGGCGCCTCGCCGCAAAATATTATTTTAGCTTGCGCATTGCCTTCCCCAACTACTGGATTAGTTCTTGTTTTATAAAGAGAACATTTCTTGCAATTCAAAACCTCATTTTTAATTTCTTTAAGTTCTTGTTTCGCATTTTCCATAATTAAATTTCAATTATTCTTCCTGCTCCGCCTTCAATGTATTTTTGAGGATATAATCTTTTAAGTTCTTCTTTATATTGAGTGCAATGAGTAGGACAAATCAATTCTAAATCTTTGAATAACTCAAATTCACTGAATCCGTGCATCCCTCCAATGATGGCGTAGATTTTCCCGAATTGCTTAGCTGTATCTAAAATATTTCCCACATCAGGATGGGAACATCCGACAATCAAGATAATTCCTTTTCCCTCCTTCGCCGAGGCTTCGGCGGGCAAGTCAGTAATAACTCCCATGCTTTGCTCAATTCCCTCCAATTCTCCGGTTGAGAATACATTATCGTGAATTTTTTGAGGTCCTTTTATCGTAATTACTTCACCTTCGCCCGCCTCAGGCGACTCGGTAAATGATGAAGGAACATAAATTTTAGGGTTTGGATTTACTTTTAAAAACTCGGAAAGTCCACCGGTATGATCAAAATGGGGATGAGAAATAAAAACTTCATCAATCGAGGCCGGATCAATTCCCAATTTTTCCATATTGCTGAGCAAAATTTTTCCGTTTCCACCAGTATCAAACAATATTCGCTTGAATTCGTTTTCAGATTCGTTTAAATTAGCGAGTTCTACTAATGCCGAAAACCCCCAATTAGCTTGGAGATCTTTCCTGAAAGCAGTATTGTCGTAAACAATAGTAACCTTCATATAGCGAGGCTTAATTTATTAAGCCGGAGCTGAAGACGAGAACAAAGTTTTCATCGGCTACTGAACTTCCAGAGGAAGTGAAGATGAGAACGAAGTTCTCATCGGCTATCGAGCTCGCTCATAGCGAGCGAAGATGAAACTTTAGGTTCATCGGCTTGCAAATAACCCGCAGAAACAGTGGCCATCTTTTTCAATTTCTTCTTTGTGCCATTGGCAAGGACAGATTTTAGGCCTGTCTTCTTCTAAGTTTCCAGATACTCTTCTACAGGGGCAATATCGAACTCCATATTTTTTCTCGTTTGCCAAAAGTCCTTTTATTAGTCTCTCAACTGTCGCTCTGTCAGGATTTAATCTAAAACCGTTCTTTTTAGCGTAATCTTCATACCATTCAATTATCTCTTCGGTTTTTTCATTTTCTCCTCCTTTTTCTATTTCTACTCTTTCCTCTTTTTTTCCAATTTCCTCTTCTCTTTTTCTTACTTGTTCTTTTATGGTTTCTCCTTTTTTGCTATCTTCTAACATTTTATCTATTAGTTCTCTAACTACCGGTTCGGGTCTTGCTCCAACGAAACCGCTAATTGGTTTTCCGCCATTAAAAAGAATAGTGGTTGGGATTTGCTGAATTCCAAATCTTTGGGCAGTAAGGCGAGCTTCGTCTAAATTAACTTTAGCCAAAATAAACTTATCATTATATTCTTCAGCCAGTTTTTCTAAAATCGGACCGAGAATAAAACACGGCTGACACCAAACCGCCCAAAAATCAACCACTACTGGTTTATCAGATTCTTGAATTTCTTTTTCAAAATTTTCATCAGTTAGTCGAAGCATAGTGAAGACTGGAGATGAAGCGAAGCTTCATCGACTAAATTAAGCATTTATTTCTCTTCCTCTTTTTCAATCGCTCCCGTCGGGCAAACGCTTTCCCCTCCGCATTTTTCCAATTTTTCTGAATCAATAACTTCAGCTTTATTATCCGCCCCCATCTTGGTTGCCCCCGGACAAGTCTGAAGACAAACTTGGCACCCGATGCATTTTTCCTTGTTTACTTTGTATTTTGCCATAAAATATTTACCTTATTATTCTGATACTAATTTAACCTTTGTTATTTTTGCTATTTCTGAATTTAAAGCTCTTAAACGACCTTTATTTAATTTGTGAACATCATTTTCACCGCAGGCTCCGGCTACCATTTTTATTTCTTCGGTGCAATTTTTTACATAAGAAGCAATATTTTGAGAAGCTTCTTCCACTTTCAGATTTTTCCTCAATTCTGGATCTTGGGTAGCAATTCCCTTTGGGCATTTTCCAGTATAACATAATCCACAATCGGGATATCCAAGACATCCCTTACTAATCAATAGAGAAGTCGCTACAAAAACCGCATCCGCCCCTAAAGCCAAAGCCTTTGCAAAATCTCCGCCTTTATTTAATCCTCCTCCTATCCATAATTCCTGTTTAGCCCCTATTTTATCTAAAGTTTCCCTTGCCTTCACCAAAGCAGCTAAAGTTGGAATTCCAACCTCATTTAGCATTACTCCTGGAGCGGCACCTGTTCCCCCCTCCATTCCATCAATAGCAATTATATCAGGATTAGCTTTTACTGCCAATTTAATATCGTTCTCTATATCTCCTGCTCCTAATTTCAAAATAATCGGCACTCCCCCGGTTAAATTTCTCAACCAGTCAGCTTTCTTTTTTAAATCCTCAATGTTTTTAATGTCTGAATGATAAGCTGGAGAATGAATATCCTTTCCAATTGGAATATTTCTCACCTTGGCAATCTCTTCGGTAATTTTTTCTTTTGGCAACAATCCTCCCTGGCCGGGTTTTCCACCTTGGCCAATTTTTATTTCAATGGCATCGGCTTTTTTTAATACTTCATCTGTAATCCCAAATCTACCGGTGCTGTATTGCACGATTAATTTTTTAGAAAATTCCCTTTCTTCCGGCAGAACTCCCCCTTCACCAGTATTTTCTATTGTTCCAGCTAATGCCGAAGCTTTAGCTAAGGCAATTTTAGCTTCTTTTGAAAGCGCTCCAAAAGACATCGCTCCAATAATAATTGGAGTTTCTAATTCAATTGGTTTTTTGCTATTTTTGCCGACAATTGTTTTTGAAAAAATTTTCTCAGAGTAATAATCCACTGGTTTTTTTACTAATTGAGCCGGCACGAAAACCAAATCATCAAAACTAATTTTTCCCAATTTATTAGATCTGCCTGAAGAAATGGGAACTTTTTTGGTTCTCTTTTGAATTTCTTTAATCCAATCCTTGTTCATGTTTTTTAATTTTAATTGCTTTTCCTTTGATAAGAGCTTCAGCAGTTTTTTTTCTAGCTGAAGTTAAAATTCGAGCGAGAGTACTTTGAGAAATTTTCATCTTTTTTGCTGCCTCAACTTGGTCTAAATTTTTCAAATCGCAAAGCCGCAAGGCCTCTAACTCGTCTACACCCAAATCTACTTCTTCTAACCGAGAAAGAGGTATTGCTCTCGGCTTAAAATAAGTTACATTTGGATCAAATCCTACTAATCTTTGTTTGATTGGTCTTACCATACTTTTAACTTTTTAAAAATTTCTTTAATCTCTTTTTTGGCTTTTAGATTAGTTTCCATTATTGGTGTTAAATTTGAGACGGCTTGAAATACTTTTTTGTCATAGGATATTTTATTTA
>CAZBBD010000020.1:5366-8122 GCA_964490315.1 uncultured Candidatus Saccharibacteria bacterium | reverse complement strand
AAGTGGCCCTTCTGGAAAAGGTTAAAAGGGTTGATATAGCAGCCCTTTTCATTCTGGATTTAAGTTTTTTAAGTCTTTCTTGATAAACCTGCGTAATTTTACTCTCTAAGACTTCTGGACTTTCTAAAACCTGAGATGAACCCTTGGGGCCTTTAGCAATAATATCTCCTAAAATTAAATAAGGAGTATCATATTTTTCACAAACTTCATAGAATTTTCCAGCTAAAGGATGATTGAGCTTTTTTTCAATTTCATCCCAGATAGTAGAGATATTTTTCCTAATTTCTTCTAATTGAATCTGGGATAATGATTTCCAATTCGGAAATTTTTTAACTAAAAGGTGATAACTAATAAGATAAGGATCTAATCTAAACACAGCTTGTTGAATAGCAACATAAAGCTGGGTATCTACTTCATCTTCTGACATTTCTTTCTTTACTTTTATTCTCTCTCCTATTAGTTCTTCCATATAATTAACCAGAGCATTTTCTTTTATGGGCGGAGAAAGGGTTTCTTCTATCTCACAGGCAGCAATGTTAAGGATCCAGCTATAAAGCTGGGTTTTAGATTTTTCATTGTTGCTCGGCGACTGACTGTTTTCTAATATATAAGTATATTTATCAATTACTTTTTGAACTTCATTAATCTTTAATTCTTCTATAAAGTCATTTGGAAAATGCCCTCCCCGGATTAGTTCTTTTACAAAAGGCTCGGCAACAGCTTCCCCTTTTCTTTTTAAAAATAATCTTCTTTTTAATATTCTTTCAATTGCTGTTTTTCTCAAAAGGTGTTCTTCTCTCCACTCTACTACTCCTCTTATTTTTTCATAAAAAGAAGCTACTTTACTTACCACCTCATCCACATGAATAGTAGAAACCCCCTCTTTAGCTTGTAAAGATTGATGCCAAGATTGATATCCCTGGATTAATTTTTTGGTCTGTTGAGATAGTTCAGGCATAAATAATAGAAATTTATTTCTTTTTCTCTATTTCTACTTTAATTTTTTTAACAAATTTATTCAAGAGCATCTGCCCTAAATCTTTATTCTTGGACCTCAATCTAACTGATTTTCCCTTCATTTCTTTATCGCCGACCACTAAAAGATAAGGAATTTTTTGTAACTCGCCTTCTCTAATTTTTTTAGAAACGGTTTCATTTTCACTTTTTAACTCAACTCGTAAGTTAGCTTCGGTAAGCTGTTTTGCAACTTGATTGGCATATTTTTTGTGTCGAGTTCCTACCGGTATTATCCAAATCTGAACAGGGGAGAGCCAAAGAGGTAAGGCCCCGGCATAATTTTCAAGCAAAACTCCAATAAATCTTTCCAAAGATCCTAGGAGTGCTCGGTGAATCATTATTGCTTGTTGTTTTCTCCCTTTTTGGTCGATATAGGTTACATCAAAACGTTCTGGCAAATTGAAATCAACCTGAATAGTTGTACACTGCCAAGGTCTTCCTAAAGAATCCTTTATTTTAATATCAATTTTGGGACCGTAAAAAGCACCACCTCCAACGTCAGTTTGATATTTTAATTTTAATTTTTCTAAAGCATATTTGAGAGAATTTTCAGATTTTTCCCAAATTTTAGAAGCTCCCACATATTTTTCAGGTCGGGTTGAAAAGAAGAAATCAAATTCCTTAAAACCAAAATCTTTCAATATTTTACAGGTTAATTTAAGAGTAGAGAAAAGCTCTTTGGCTAGTTGGTCTGGAGTACAAAAGATATGGGCATCATCCTGGGTGATTTGGCGCACTCTTACTAAACCATGCAAAGTTCCCGACTTTTCGTATCTATAAACCGTTCCCATTTCAGTATAGCGAAGAGGTAAATCTCTGTAGCTTCTGATTTTTGTTTTGTAAATTACAATATGGAAAGGACAGTTCATTGGCTTTATCTGATAATCATCCTTTTCTTCTTTTCCTATTTCTCTTAAATGCATGGGTGGCATCATATTTTCTTTGTAAAAACCAAGGTGACCAGAGATTTCCCAGAGTTTTAGTTTAGCAATATGCGGAGTATCTACTAATTGATAACCTGCTTTCAAATATTCATTTAAGGCATAATCTATAATAATTTTCTTCAATAATGCTCCTTTAGGGTGCCATAAAATAAGACCAGGCCCAACTTGTTCATCAATATGGAACAAATCTAATTTTTGGCCTAAAATTCGGTGATCTCTTTTTTCTGCCTCTTCCTCTTTTTCAAGATAGTTATCTAACTCTTTTTTAGTTTTAAAAGCCACCCCGTAAATTCTGGTCAGCATTGGATTTCTTTCTAAGCCCCTCCAATAAGCGCCGGCAATTTTAGTTATTTTAAAAGCATCCATAGGAATTTCTTTTGCCGATTTAATATGAGGACCCTTGCATAAATCAATAAATTTCCCGCTTTGGTAAATAACTACATTTTTTCCTGGAAGTTCTTCGATTAGTTCTAATTTATATGGCTGATTCTTAAAAATTTTTCTTGCTTTCTTCTTTGAAATTATTTTTTTCTCAAATTTGAAATCTTGTTTAATTAATTCTTTAATTTTCTTTTCTATTTTCGGCAAATCCTCTTTGCTTATTCGCTTAAATTCGCTTTCAGATTTGCTTAATTTTGCGAAGCCAAAGTCATAATAGAAACCATTCTCTATTGCTGGCCCAATGCCAAATTTGGTTCCAGGATATAATTCCTGGACCGCATAAGCCAAAATATGAGCTATTGAGTGTCTGATAATTTCAATTTTCATATTGTTTCAACGATTTCTTCGATGTTT
>CAZBBD010000020.1:0-5356 GCA_964490315.1 uncultured Candidatus Saccharibacteria bacterium | reverse complement strand
TGCAATTAATTTAGGAACGCCATCTCTCATATCAACTCGACCGGAAATCAAAATGATTTTATTTTCCTGAAAAGCTGAAGGATTTCTTTCGATTACTCCCGGGAAAACAACTACCTCAATTTTATCAGTAAGGTCTTCTAAATTCAAAAAAAGCATCGGCCTGCCAGTCTTAGTAATAATCTTTTTAATTTTTGAAACAATCCCGCCAATTCTAATTAGCTGACTATTTAAAGTAGGAGTTATTTCAGAAATAGCTAAAGCTTTTTTCTCTAAAATTTTTTTAAAGCTTTGCAAAGGATGAGAAGTTACAAAAAGCCCTAAAAGTTCTCTTTCCCAGGTCAATTTTTCGGTTTTGGAAGCAGGATTAGTAATCGGTAGCTCAAATTTATTATTAAATTTCATTCCATCAAAAAGACCTTTTTGGCCGTTAGCTTTTACTTTTTGAGTTTCTCTGGCCCAATCTAATAACTTCTCTAAATTAAATAAAAGTTGATTTCTTTCAGCTAATTTATCAAAAACCCCCGCCTTAATTAAACTTTCCAAAGATTTTTTATTTAAATCTTTGGAATTCACTCTGGTTACGAAATCAGAAATAGATTGATAGGGCCCTCCATTTTTCCTTTCTTCAACCATTGCTTCAACTACATTATGGCCAACATTCTTGATGGTTAAAAGTCCGAAACGAATTTTATTTTTACCAGGAACCACTGTAAAGTTCTTCAAGCTCTCATTTATATCCGGGGACAAAACTTCAATTCCCATTTTTTTACACTCTTCAATTAGAAAACCAATTCTTTCAATATCAGCCTTTTCCGAAGTTAGAAGGGAAGCCATAAATTCTACTGGATAATGAGCTTTTAAGAAAGCAGTTTGATAAGCGATTGTGGCATAGCAAGTGGAATGGGATTTGTTGAATCCATATCGGGCAAAGGGCAAGACCCACTGCCAAATCTTTTGAGCCATTTCTTTTTTTATCCCGTTTTTCATCATCCCTTTAATCATTTTTTCCTCCTGAGAAATCAGTAATGGCTTAATTTTCTTTCCCACTGCCTTTCTCAGCAAATCTGCTTCAGATAGAGAAAATCCAGCTAACTCTTGAGCAATTTTCATAAGTTGCTCTTGGTAAATCATAATTCCATAAGTTGATTCTAAAATTGGTTTCAATTTTGGATGTAAATATTCTACTCTTCGTCTTTTATATTTACCAGAAATATAATCTTGAATAAACTGGATAGGGCCTGGCCGATATAAAGCCACCATGGCAATAATGTCTTCAAACTCGGTTGGCTTTAATTGCTTTAAATATCTCCTCATTCCTTCGCTTTCCAATTGAAACACTCCTATACAATTTCCTTCCTGCAATAATTTAAAGGTTTTTTTATCATCCAGGGGAATATCATCTATTTTAATTTTTTTATTTTGAACTACATAAATTCGAGATAAAGCATCCTCAATAATAGTTAGATTTTTCAATCCCAAAAAGTCCATTTTTAAAAGACCTAAATCTTCAATAGAATGCATTTCGTATTGGGTAACAATATTTTCATCGTCTTGAGTAGGGTGTTGTAAGGGGACAATATTAGTTAAGGGTTCAGCTGAAATTACTACGCCACAAGCATGGGTAGAAGCATGCCTGGCTACTCCCTCCAACTTTTTAGCAGAATCAATTAATTTTTGAGCATCAGGGTCGTTTAGATAAAGTTGACGAAATTCTTCAACTTGAGTTAGAGTTTGCTCTAAACTAAGGTTCATTGGAATTAATTTGGCAATTCGATCACAGTAACTATAAGGATATTTCAAGGCTCTTCCTACGTCTCTGATCACTGCTCGGGAAGCCATTGTCCCAAAAGTAATAATTTGAGCAACTTTATCCCGACCATATTTTTGAGCTACATATTCGATTACTTCATCTCTTCTTCGGTCAGTAAAATCAAGATCAATATCGGGAGGAGAGATTCGTTCTGCAGTTAAGAATCGCTCAAATAAAAGATTATATTTTAAGGGATTAACATTAGTGATATTTAATAAATAGGCAACTAAAGATCCTCCAACGCTTCCTCGACCCGGGCCAACTATAATTCGCTTTTCTTTTGCCCAATTAACAAAATCCTGAACAACTAAAAAATAGGAAGCAAAACCGGTCTTTTTGATAACCGAGAGTTCTGATTCTATTCTTTCAATCACTTCTTTGGTTTTTTTAATTTGTCTTTTCTCTAATCCTTGATAACATAACTCTTTTAAATAATTATCAGCAGTTTTTCCTTCAGGCAGAGGATAATAAGGAAGTTTAGTTTTTCCTAACTCAAAATGAAAATTACAAAGACTAACGATTTTTTGAGTGTTTTCAATTGCTTCGGGTAAATCTTTGAAATCTTTCATCATTTGTTCAGGATTTCTTAGGGAAAAATCATCAGTTTTTAAACTTAATCTTTCCGGATCATTCGGGTCAGCTCCGGTATTAATTAACATTAAAATGTCTTGGGCTTCAGCATCTTCGGGTTTTAAATAATGGACATCATTGGTAGCAACCAAAGGAATCCCGAATTTTTTAGAGATAGCAATCAAACTTCGATTGACAATTTTTTGTTCTCTGGAATTGGGATGATGTTGGATATCTAAATAAAAACTATCTTCGCCAAAAATTTCCTGATATCTCAAAGCAGTTTTTTCTGCTTCGTCCATTTTTTTAGCCAAAATTAATTTTGGAATTTTTCCTGCCAAACAGGCAGATAAACCAATTAATCCCTCAGAATGTTTAGCTAATAATTCTTCATCAATTCTTGGTTTATAATAAAAACCCTCAAGATGGGCTTTAGTTAAAAGTTTAACCAGATTCTTATAACCTTTTTCATTTTTAACCAGCAAAACGAAATGATGTCTTCTGTCATCGACGTTTGGTCTTTTATCTTGCATCTTTTCTAAAGCTAAATACACCTCGCAACCAATAATTGGTTTAATCCCTCTTTCTTTTGCTTTTTTGTAAAATTCAACTGCTCCATAGATATTTCCATGGTCAGTCAAGGCTACTGAATCCATTCCTAGTTCCTTTACATAATCTAAAAGCTCGTCAATTTTAGGTAACCCGTCTAATAATGAATAATGAGAGTGGACGTGAAGATGACTAAACCCCGCACCACTTTTTGTGGCCTTTTTTTGAGTAGATTTTTCTTCTAAAAAGTGGTGGGGGGTAAACCTCATAGTTATTCTATCTTACAAAATTTTTGGAAAAAAGCAAAGGTCAATACTGACTTCTGCCATAACCATTTGTAATGCTATAATTAAAAAATGAAATACCCGAATTTTAGGGAGGAAAAAAAGTTATGGAAAAAAGGATACAAAAGAGTGGCCGGTTTGGACGAAGCAGGAAGGGGCCCTTTGGCCGGACCCGTAATCGCCGCCACGGTAATAATAAAGCCCTGTTTAAAATGGAATTTTAAACATCTTCGATTAAGGGATTCAAAAAAGTTATCTCTAAAAAGACGAGAAGAATTTTATAAACTCATTACAAAAAATCCGGCAATAAAATGGGGGATAGGCCGGGTTTCTGAAAAAGTAATTGATAAAATTAATATTTTGGAAGCAACAAAATTGGCAATGAGAAAAGCGATAAAAAAATTAAAAAGAAAACCTGATTTTTTAATCCTGGATGGAAATTTTAAGATTGATATAAATCTTCCTCAAAGATCAATTATAAAAGGCGATGAAAAGGTTTTTTCTTGTGCAGCTGCCAGCGTTATAGCAAAAGTATATCGAGACAGAATAATGCAAAGATACCATAAAAAATATCCTCAATATGGTTTTGACAAACATAAAGGCTATGGGACAAAATTACATCGGGCTATACTAAAAAAATACGGCCCCTCGAAAATTCATAGAAAAAGTTTCAAGCTGGTTGCCAAACTCTCAAAAAAATAAAGACCGGGGATAACTTCTGTTTTTTAATTTTTTTATTTGTATAATAAAATAAAGAATGAAAAATTTAAAATTTAAAATTTATTATTATTTCTTTAACCAAACCCTATTTAGAATTTAGCAGAGATTTAGCAGAGACCCGTTCTCTGCTAAATTTAATTTGACAGAGATTTAATTTGGCAGAGACCCGTTCTCTGGAAAAGTTTATGCCTTATCGCCGTGAACAATTTGTTAATGGAGAAATATATCATATCGTCATTAGAGGAATTGATGATAACTTGATTTTTAAGAACACAGATGATTACTATCGTGGTATTTTTTCTATTTACGAATTTAATACCACAGAACTAATTACTATCAGGGCACGGCGAAAGGCCCGAAACGAGATAAAAAAGATACTTAAGAAGACCAACAGAGACCGGGTCCCTGTCGTTGATAACCGGGATAAGTTGGTAGAAATTTTATGTTTTTATTTTATGCCAAATCATATTCATTTATTAGTAAGGCAAATTAAAAACAATGGGATAACTCAATTTATGAGGAAACTAGGGGCTGGCTACGGAGGATATTTTAATAGGAAATATGGTCGAAAGGGATATCTTTTTCAAAATAGATTTGTGGCAGTTCATATTAAAACTAATGAGCAATTTAAAAATGTATTTGTTTATATCCACACCAATGGAATATCTTTAGTTGAACCGAAGTGGAAAGAAGAGGGGGTTAAAAATCCAAAAAGGATAATCAAGTTTTTAGAAAATTATAAATGGTCAAGTTATCCTGATTATATCGGAAAAAAGAATTTTCCCTCAGTAACTGATCGAGATCTCCTTTTAAAGGTTATGGGTGGAGGAAAGGGTTGTAGAGAGTTTGTTGAAAATTGGGTAAAATATAAAGGGGAAATTAAAGATTTAGGTGGGGTTGTTTTAGAATAAAAGTAGAACCCGGCAGAGAACGGGTCTCTGTCAGCTTTTGGAAGTTAGCGGAGAACTGTTCTTCGCTAATTTGAGGGGGAGTGGGGAAAACTCTTTTCATTTCCATTTTTTTGTTGTACAATGAAACAATATGGATAGAAAATATCTAAACCCCGCCTCCATTTTTTAAAAATAGAAAAGTAAAAAGAGTAAATGTACTGTACTTATATTATTCAACACAAAACTACTCGTAAAATTTATATTGGGTCTACTAATAATTTAAAACGAAGAATAAAAGAACATCTAAAAAAAGATAAGCCCTGGATTTTAATATATTACGAAGCTTACCGTTTAGAGAAAGACGCAAGAGAGCGGGAACAAAAATTAAAATATTATGGGACTTCACTTTCTAATCTTAAACGACGAATTCATGAAAGCTTTTTATAAACCAAAAAATGGGGGCGGGGTAAAAATTATTGTGTTTCTTTTTGTTTTTTGCTTGGCGGGAGCAGCTGTTTTCTATTTTTCTAATA
>CAZBBD010000019.1:0-8302 GCA_964490315.1 uncultured Candidatus Saccharibacteria bacterium | reverse complement strand
AGAAACAGGTGGAGCTTTAATTTCTGAATATCCACCAGGAACTCGAGGTACCAATTTTACTTTTCCTCAAAGAAACAGAATAATTTCTGGATTGTCTTTGGGGGTATTAGTAATTGAAGCTAAACAGAAGAGTGGCGCCTTAATTACTGCAAATTATGCTTTTAGCCAAAACCGGAAAGTCTTTGCCGTTCCAGGCCCGATCTATTCTCTAAATTCCCGAGGTCCCCACGTTTTGATAAAGCAAGGGGCAAAATTAGTTGAAAATGCAAATGATATTTTAAAGCAATTAAATTTACCCCTTAAAGGAAAAGTTGAAGAGATAAGTGGTGAAACTAAAGAAGAACAATTAATTTTAGATGCCTTAAAAGAGGAGTTTCTATATATTGATAAAATTATTGAGAAAACAAAACTTTCAGCAGCTATTATTGCTAGCACCCTTGCTGTTTTAGAAATAAAAGGTAAAGTAAGAAATTTAGGAGGGAATATTTATGCAATTAGTAATCGTTGAATCACCAACTAAATCAAGAACTCTTCAAGAATTTTTAGGTTCAAAATACCAGGTCTTATCTTCTTATGGTCACATTCGTAATTTGCCTAAAGGTGAATTTGGAATTGATACTGAACATCACTTTAAACCAAAATATGTTATTCCGCCTAAATCAAGAAAGATAATTCGATTTTTAAAAGAAGCATTAGAGAAAGCAGATTTGGCAATTATTGCTACCGACGAAGATAGGGAAGGAGAAGCAATTGCTTGGCACCTAACCCAAGTTTTAAATTTAGACGGTAGAAAGCCTTATCAAAGAATTGTTTTTCATGAAATTACTAAGTCAGCAATTGAAGAAGCTTTAAAAAATCCAAGAAAAATTGATCTAAATTTAGTTAACGCCCAGCAAACCAGAAGAATTTTAGATAGAATTGTTGGTTATAAATTATCTCCTTTTTTATGGAAAAAAGTAGCTCGGAGATTATCTGCCGGCCGAGTGCAATCGGTAGCAGTAAAATTGGTAGTCGAAAGAGAAAGAGAAATTGAAAATTTTGTGCCCCAAGAATACTGGACCATCATCGCCTTGCTCAAGAAATCTGAAGAAGTCGATGAAGCTAAAGCTCCATCTTCACCCTTCGCTGTCGCTCGGGTATTTGAGGCCTTTTTAGTCAAGAAAGATGGAAAGGTAATTCCAAAGTTAGAAATTAAAACAAAAAAAGAAGCTGATAGGATTCTAAAAGATTTAAAGGGGGCAGAAGTCAAAGTAATTAATATTGAGAAAAAAGAAATAAAAAGGAATCCCCTACCGCCATTTACTACTTCTACTTTACAACAAGAAGTCTGGAAAAAATTTCATTTTTCAGCAAAATTTACAATGAGTATTGCCCAAAATCTCTATGAAAGAGGAATTATTACTTATCATCGAACTGATTCCCTAAACCTTTCTGACCAATCTTTATTTTCTGCTAAAAAATTTATTGAGGAGAATTATGGTAAAAATTATTGGGCGGGATTTTTGAGAAAATATAAAGCCAAAGGAAGAGTTCAGGAAGCCCATGAAGCAATCAGGCCTACTTATTCAGACAAAACGCCAGAATCAGTAAAACTGGACCAGAATCAATTAAAACTCTATAACCTTATTTGGCGGAGATTTATTGCCTGTCAAATGGCACAGGCTCGCTTTGATGCTACTACCGTAGAAATCGAAGCCCAAAATACAAAATACACTTTCCGGATCACTGGTCAAATTTTGAAATTTGATGGTTTTTTAAAAGTTTATCCGATGAAGTTTGAAGAAACAGAATTGCCACCTTTAGAAAAGGATGAAATTTTAGAACTTCTAAAACTAATTTCTTCTCAGCATTTTACCCAACCCCCTCCAAGATACACTGAAGCAAGCTTAATTAAGACGCTAGAAGAAAACGGGGTTGGCCGTCCCTCAACTTATGCCCCTATTTTATTTACCATTCAAGAAAGAAATTATATTGAAAAAAATGAACAGAAAAAATTCCAACCGACTGAAGTCGGCCTAGTAGTAAATGATGTTTTAGTAAATCACTTTTCCAGAATTGTTGATATAAAATTTACTGCTGAAATGGAGGAGAATTTAGATAAAATTTCTCAAGGAAAAGAAAAGTGGCTTCCGGCGATAAAGAAATTTTATCTTCCTTTCGAAGAAAATCTAAAACAAAAATATCAAGAAGTTTCTAAAAAAGATTTTACCGAAAAACCAACTGGAAAAATTTGTCCAAAATGCAAAGCTCCTCTTTTGATTCGGCTGGGGAAATTTGGAAAATTCTATGCCTGTTCTAAATTTCCAGAATGTAAATATACCGAATCTTTAGAAAAAAATACTTTGGGAATTAAATGCCCAAAATGTAAAAAAGGAGAAATTGTTGAGAAGCGGACTAAAAAGAGGAAAATTTTTTATGGCTGTAATCGTTGGCCTAAATGTGATTTTGCCTTATGGGACAAGCCCACTGGAGAAATCTGCCCAAAATGCGGAGCCCTTTTAGTCCAAACAAAAAAAGGACAAATAAAGTGTTCAAATACTGAGTACCATAAAAGCGAGGTGAAAGATGATTTTCGGAAAAAATCATCGCACAAAGAGTGTGATTTCAAGAAATAAAAATGGGACTCCTTTCGAAAAAGGAGTCCCTCTTTTTGCGTCGTTAGTTGTATTCCACAAGGCAAGATGGTGTTAAATTTTCGGGCATAGTTAAACCATACACAAATTTCAGAATTTCTCTATCTTTCGTTAGCTTCTTTATGGCCTCCTGAACATTATTGGTTTTGACAACTATCCACAATGGATAATACGATTCACCGGTTATGTGTCTATAGTTTTTGTTAAGGTCATCAATTGATATCCCGAATCTCTCCTTCAGTCTTCTGTCAGCGATTTTAGTAGCCAGAAATCCAAGACCTATAGATTCAAAAAATCCAAGTCGTTCATATCTAAACCACCATAAAGACCTTTCAAGGTCCTGATTTAACCTACTTCCGCTTATTCTATACATTTTTACCTCCTTCTGGTTTTTTACCTTTAGAGAACATTATAGTCATTCTTTATTCATTCTTGTCTCCTTTATCATGTTTGAAAAGTACCACATCCTCCACTTAAAGAATAGAACACTTAATCAAAAAAGTCAATAATTTGACAATTGGCTTAAAAATTAATAAATTTAAAGAAGGAATGCCGAAGTGGTGAAATTGGTAAACACAATGGATTCAAAATCCATTGCTCGAAAGGGCTTGAGGGTTCGAGTCCCTCCTTCGGCACTATTTTTTAAACCCCGCACCAGAACTAGTTCGGTGCTGGGCAAGAATTTTCATAATTAACCAACCGGAGAATATTCCAATTGCAGCTCCAGCTATTATATCTGAAGGCCAATGAATTCCACAGAAAACTCGGGAAATTGAAATTAAAAAACTGGCTACAAGAAATCCTATGCCAGCTTTTTTATTATAGAAATAAATGATAGTACTTATTGTAAAACATAGAGTGGCATGGCCGGAAGGAAAAGAACTAGTATTAGTATGAGTTAAAAGTAAATTAACATTATTTTCAACAAAAGGCCGGGGTCTTTCCCAAAGCCACCGAATAATCTCAGTGATAACAAATCTAGCTATTACTGCTCCAGCAACAACTAGAACAACCATTGGCCAATATTTTTTAAAGTTTCTGATTAAAAAAAGAGTTAAGGAAAAAAATAAAATATAACCAAAGTACTCGGCAAAAAAAATAGCTGATTTATCTAACCAAAGGATTTCCCCGGCAAACTGATTTATTTGTTGAAAGAAATAAAAATCAATATTCATTTAATTAAAACATTTTTTATTTAAATTATTTTTTGATAAAGTTTTAAGTGATTTCTTAGAAGATGAGGCATTAAAAATTTTTCTTTCACCGTTTTTTTAGCCTCTTTACCTAATTTATGGTTAAGGTCCGGATCCCTAATTAGTTGTATAATTCGCTTAGCTGCCTGTTGAGGGGTAGAAACCAAAAACCCATTCTTTCCGTCTTCTATCTGAAGTTTTATCCCTTCAGCCTTTCCTCCGATTACTGATTTTTCTTTCCACATCGCTTCAGTCACAGTCAATCCGAAACCTTCCCGAGTTGATTTTTGTAAAATTACATCTGAAGCAGTTTGAATTGCTTTAACAAAAACATGAACTTTTAAACTACCTAAATATTGGGGGTCGGCGAAAAGAAAAATATTAGGATCTTTTTTAGTTTCTTTTTTTATGGTTCTATAAATTTTCATTGCTTCAGGGTCATCTCTGGCCAAAAAGAAACCAACTAAGGCTAATTGCAAATTAGGAGTTTCCTTTTTGGCTAATCGGTAAGCCTTAACCACCCCTAAAGGATCTTTCCAGGGGTCAAATCGAGAAACCTGAGAAATTAGAGGTTTTTGGCAATTTATTCCAAAATTTTTTAAAATCTGGTTTGAGGTAGCTAAGCTTAAGGGTTGATTTTTAGGAGACAGAGGATCAATGGCTGGAGGGAAAATTACTGATTCTCTTTTTATTTCCGGTTTAATGTATTTCTTTGAAGTTAAAACAACCCTATCATAACTTTCTAAAAATCCAGCTACAAAATCCCAAACCTCTCGGTTGGGCGAAGTTAAATCAATATGCAACCTACAAAAAGAGGGGGGGAAATGAGGTAAATAGAGAATAACTCCAGCTGGCTGAGGATCATGAATCACCCATATATCGGCTTTCATGTCTTGCATTAATTTAGCTGTTTTTTCCATATGGTCTAAATATCTTTTTCTGGCAGAAAAGGGGAATTCATAATCTTGGCCCTGAAGAGCATTATGCATTTTCTTTGTAATTCCAAAGAAATTATTACGAGGAGGAATAGTATACCATTCGGCTTTAACTCCCACCCCTTTCATTAAGGGGATTAAACTTTTTAAAATTTCTGCCACTCCCCCTCCCCGAGGGGTAGAATTGACATGAAAAACCCTTAACCCTTTAAGTTTTGAGCTAATTTCTTTTATTTCTTTAAATAGTTCTTTAGAGATTAAGCTTTTATATCCCTCTAATTTTTGAGTTGGTGTTTTAACTAAAGGTAACATATTGATTTTTAGATTCTGAGGTTTGCTTCGGCTTTTATTTTATTTAATTTTTCAGTAGCTTCTTTTCTGTGAAAATAGGCTGCTACTCCTATCATTACTCCATTATCAGTACAATATTTAGGGTCGGGGATTAGGTATTTAGCATTGGGGATTTCCTTTTGGATTTTTTCTTTAAACTGTTTTCTTAGTTCTTCATTTGCAGCTACTCCCCCTCCCAGAATGATTGTTTTTACTCTGAAACCTTTCGCTGCTTTTATTGTTTTTTTAACCAAAACATCAATCATTGCTTGCTGGGTTTCAAAACACATTTCTTGAATATATTTTTTTGACGCTTCGATTTCACTCAGCGTCAATCCTGAATTATGTTGAAGGATTGATTTTCTTGTCTTTGGAGACTGGCTTTTAAAATTATAGAGGACAGCAGTTTTTAATCCAGAAAAACTGAAATCATAATTTTTCTGATGAATCATTGGCCGAGGCAGTTGAATTTCGTATCTTATCTCTTGTATTTTATATCTTGTGGCTAATTTTGAAATAATTGGTCCTCCAGGATAACTAAGTCCTAAAATTCTTGCCACTTTATCTAGACATTCTCCGGCTGCGTCATCCCGAGTTTCACCTAAAATTTTATATTCTCCGATATCTCTCATCAAAATTAGTTGGGTATGACCACCAGAAACTACTAAACAAATAGCCGGGAAAGATGTCTTGGGTTTTTTATTCAGCCAGTTGGCAAGAACGTGGGCTTCAATATGATTTACCGGAACGATTGGTAATTTCAGGTCTTGAGCTAATTTTTTGGCAAAATTAACTCCTACCCACAAACAAGGTTCTAAACCCGGCCCAACGGTTACCGCAATTAAATCGATCACCCGAGCGTCAGCGAAGGGTGAAGATGAATGAAATTCATCGCCTTTAGGGTTTTTAGTTTTGATTAGAGCTTCTTTCAATATTATCGGCAAGTTTTTTTGATGCTCTCTCTTAGCCAAAGTTGGTACTACTCCCCCCCATTTTTTATGGACTTTAATTTGAGAGGAAATAATATTAGATAAAATTTTAAAACTAGAATTTTTTGCTTCAACTATTGCTATACAAGTATCATCGCAGGAGGTGTCAATGGCAAGAATTGTCATATCCTTAGAAGCCGGGGTGGTGAAATTGTTAAATCTAAAACCTTTGATGGTTTTTTTAGTTTTAGATTTCCGGCATCAATTATTAAATCTGGCTGATGTTTTTTATTCTTAAATTGTGGTACCACTTTTTTTATTTTAGTTGAGGCTGGTTTTCCAGAAATATTTGCTGAAGTGCCAACCAAAGGTCTATTTAATCTTTCTAACAAAAAATTTATTAGTTTAAAATTCGGGGTTCGGAGAGCTATTGTTTTTTTATCAACTCCATATAACTTTGTTTTTATCTTTTTTCTCTCTAAAACTGCAGTCACCCTGCCCGGCCAAACTGATTTTAAAAATTCCTCCTGTTTTTTATCTATTTTAGCTAATTTTTTTGCCATTTTTATATCTTTTACAAAAACAGGGGTTGGTTTTCCTTTTAACCTTTTTTTAATTTTAAAAAGCTTCTTCACTGCTTTCTCCTTTGTAGCATCAGCTATTAAACCATAAACCGTATCGGTCGGACAAACTATAACTTTCCCTTTTTTAATAAAATCCGCTGTTTTTTCTATTACCGAATTTAAACCTTGAGAGGTAATTTTTATCTTTTTCATCGGTTAATGATTTCTACGATCGTAGAAATTGTTAACATTTGAGATTTGCTCTAAAGCTAATTTTACTGCTCCTATTACCGGCTCTTCCTTTGGTAAAATAAATTCTGCTCTTGGAGCAAGTTTCTTAATTTCTTTTTTTACTCCATTTAAAACTATTTTTGATTTAAACATCTTTCCAACTAAAATTAAAGGAAACTTTTTCTTTTGAAGATTAAGTTTTTTAATGACGGTATTGGTAGATAAAACTAATTCATTACCAGCCTCAATTAAGATGTTTTTAGCAACCCGGTCATTTCTTTTAGAAGCCTGGTCAACTAAAATTGAAAATGAAAGAATAGTTTTAATTAAGTCTGGAGTATAAATTCTTTTTTTTAAATCTTCTATATTTTTGAATTTAAGCTTTTGGGAAACCAATTTAGTAATTAAGGTTTTAGGACCCCTTCCGTCTAAATCTTTATAAACTGCTCTATACCCTTCCTGACCGGTCCAAAATCCTGAACCTTCATCATTAAGATAACCCCAGCCACTAGTTTTAGCTTCTTTATTGCCCCGCCAGCCGTGGGCGGCAGACCCAGCCCCGGAAATTAAAACTACTCCTTCTTTTTTATCTGTTCCTGATCTAAAGGCAACAATTTGATCGCTTCCGATTATTACTTTTCCTTTAAAAATTTGAGAAATTTTTGGTTTCGAAGAAAGCATCTTTTTTATTTTCTTTGCCATTTCTTTATTTTCTTCAATGGCAGTTAAGCCAATAAAGGCGGAGATAATTTTACCTTTTTTGTTCTTTTTTAGAACTCTTTCAATTGCTTCAGCAAGATTTAAAATGCTTTCTTTTAGACCAACTTTAATAAAATGAGATGGACCAGTTTTAGATTCTGCCAGAATTTTTCCTTTTAAATCAGCCAGAACAGCTATAGTATCTGCCCCCCCTCCATCTACTCCAATCACATATCTCTTGTTATTTTTTTTCATATTTTTTTAGTATATCATTTTTACCAAAAACAAAAAGGCTAGAGAGTTCGCTTCTCCAACCTCAAATTAAAATTATTTTTTCTTTTTTATAATCCCTTTAAATTCAGTGTAAAAAGTAGTATTGTCTTCAATATTTTCAAAAACGACTGATTTGGGGCCAATTAAAGAATTTGAACCAATAAAAATTCCCGGCATCAAAGAACAATTAATCCCGGTCTTTGAATTCTCTCCCATAATACAACCTAAAGAATTTAAACCAGTTCCAATTTTTTCTCCTTTTATTATTGCTTTAATCTCTCCTCTGTCAATTCTCACATTGGCAGTAATTGTCCCTGCTCCAATTCGACAATTCTCTCCGAATATTGAATCTCCAAAAAATCCTGAATGGATATGGGTCCCTTTCTGAAAAATTGACCTTACTACTTCGGCATTAGCCCCAATTAAAACATCGTCTTCCAAATTAGAGTATTCTCTGATTATACTATTGTTTCCAATCACACAATTATCGCCAATATAACAAGGGCCCTTAATTAT
>CAZBBD010000018.1:0-8662 GCA_964490315.1 uncultured Candidatus Saccharibacteria bacterium | reverse complement strand
CTAATTGGAAATTGGAAATGGAAAGAGATTTTAAAAGGGGAAAACGTTAAAATTTCTTTTAAAGAATTATTTAGACCCTATTTAGCTGGTTTTTCAGTAATGTTTTTGGCCCCGATTTTGTTTTTGGCTGGGGAAATTTTCCGGGGTTATGTTTTGAAAAAAAGAAATCAGATTCCTTGGTCAAAAGGAATGGCTTCGGTATTTATAGATAGAATCTTAGAATGGACTGCCAATTTGGTAGTTATTTTTTTTGGAGTTTTATTTTTTCTTTTAATGATTGGTTTTCCTCCGGTAAAATTAGGAATAATTTTTGGAGGAGCCTTTCTACTTTTCGCTGGGGGAATTAGTTACTTTTATTTGAAAGCTTTTAGAAGGGAAAGCATTTTTAAAATTATTCTCAGAATTTTTGGAATAAAAAGAATATCGGAAAAAAATACTTTGGCTAAGATTGAAGAAGAAATTTTCGAGTTTTTCAAATTAAAAAAGAAATCAATGTGGAAAGGATTTGGCTTGTCTTTTTTTAGGGCAGCGGTGATGTATCTTAGGGCTTGGCTTTTAATTCTCTTTTTAGGGAAAAGTATTGGAGCCCTGCCTACTTTATCAATTTTAGGTTTCACTTATTTAGCAGCAATGATTCCTATTCCCACTGCTTTAGGTTCTCATGAAGCAATCCAGATCTTCGCTTTTAATTCTTTGGGGGCAGGAATGGGCGCTGCTACCGCCTTTACAATGATTATTAGAGGAGCAGAGTTGATTATTGCTTTAATGGGAATAGTAATTTTATTTAGATTAGGAATAGAATTATTAAGAAATACTTTGTTTAAAAAATTAAATAACTTTAATAAAAATGAAATTTAGTATTTCTACTAAAGGTTTTACAGACATTATTGATATTACTAGTGAGGTTTCAAGAGCAGTGAAAGGTTCCAAAATAAAAGATGGGATTTGTTTGATATCTTCGCCTGGATCAACCTGCGGGATAACTACTATTGAATATGAGTCGGGCTTAATTGAAGATCTAAAAAGAATTTTAGAAAGAGTAGCTCCAATGAATAAGGATTATGAGCATTGTAAAAAATGGGGGGATTGCAATGGTTATGCTCATTGTAGGTCGGCTCTGGTCAAGCCGTTTTTGGCAATACCGATTGAAGATGAAAAATTAGTTTTGGGCACCTGGCAGCAAATTGTTTTTATTGATTTTGACAATCGGTCCCGGGAAAGAGAAATCTCAGTTAAAATAATTAGTAGTTAAAATAATGTTAGGGTTAAAGATAAATCGAATTATTAAATATTTGGTTTTAAGTGATTTAGTTTTTTGGACCGGTTGGGGTTTGGTTACTCCTGTTTTTGCTATTTTTATTATAGAAAGGGTTGAAGGGGGGAATGCTCTTGTGGTGGGGGTGGCGGCTGCAATTTATTGGATTCTAAAATCTCTTTTAAGAATACCAATTGGAATATTTTTAGATACTTGCCCCGGAGAAAGAGACGACTACTGGTTTTTGGTGACAGGACTTTTTATTGCTGCTTTAACCTCTTTTGGATTTATATGGGCATTTTTACCTTTGCACGTTTATCTTTTACAGGCGGTTTATGCTGTAGCTATGGCAATGTCTCTTTCTGGGTGGGCGGCAATTTTTACCAGACACATTGATAAAGGAAGAGAGGCTACCGAATGGGGATTGGACGCTACCTTACTTGGTCTTGGAGTTGGAATTTCAGGAGCAATTGGCGGTTGGGCAGTAACTCAATTTGGTTTTAATCCTGTTTTTATTACAGTAGGAGTTTTAGGATTAATTGGTGCCAGCTTACTTTTGGCTATAAGAAATGATATTAAGGGGATGTTTGGTCATGGCTTACATTTTAGTTTAAAAGACGTCTTTTATAAAGAAAAGAAATGAAAAATCAGGAGATAGCCAATATTTTTCATGAAATAGCTGAATTTTTGAAAATGGAAGGGGTCCAATTTAAACCTTCGGCTTATAAAAAGGCAGCAATTACTCTGGAGAATTTAGAAAAAAATGTCGAAGATATCTATAAAGAAGGAGGGAAAAGGGTTTTAGAAAAGATTCCCGGAGTAGGGAAAAGCATAGCTGAGAAAATTGAGGAATATTTAAAGACTGGAAAAATTAAATACTACCAAAATCTAAAAAAGAAAACACCAGTAAAAATTGAAGAGTTAACGGCGGTGGAAGGATTAGGTCCTAAAAAAATTAAAGTTTTATATCAAAAATTAGGAATCAGAAACTTAAAAGATTTAGAAAAAGCAGCTAAAACTCATAAAATTGCTCCTTTATTTGGTTTTGACGAGAAAACCGAAAAAAATATTTTAGAAGGAATTAAATTTCTAAAAAAAAGCGAAGGAAGGTTTTTATTAGGTGATATTTTGCCGACAGTAAAGGAAATTGAACAAAAATTAAAAAACTTAAAAGAAGTTAATCAAATTTCAGTAGCAGGTTCGGTGAGAAGAAGAAAAGAAACTATTGGCGATATTGATTTTTTAGTAACTACAACCCCCCACCAAAAAAATGGTGGGGGGCCCAAAAAAGTTATGGATTTTTTTATTTCTCTGCCCGATATAGTAAAAATTTGGGGCAAAGGTTCAACCAAATCTTCAATTAGATTAAAACAGGGGGTTGATGTTGACTTAAGAGTAGTTCCCCAAAAAAGCTATGGCTCGGCTTTGCAATATTTTACCGGTTCCAAAGACCATAATATTGTTACTAGAAAAATTGCTATTGATAAAGGATTAAAGCTTAATGAATATGGAGTGTTTAGAGGGAAAAGAATGGTTGCTGGAAAAACTGAAGAAGAAGTTTATAAAATTTTAGGAATGGAATGGGTTTCACCTGAGTTAAGAGAAAATCAAGGAGAAATTGAAGCTGCTCTTCGGCAGGCTCAGGGTAAACCTGACGGATTACCAAAATTGGTAGAGTTAAGAGACATTAAGGGGGACTTGCATTGCCATTCAAAATGGGACGGAGGGGAAAACACGATTTTAGAAATGGCAGAAGCTGCTCGGAAGAGAGGATATCAATATTTAGGAATTACAGACCATACTAAATTTTTGAGAATAGAACATGGACTAAATGAAAAACAGCTATCTCAGCAAAGAAAGGAAATTGATAAACTAAATGAAGATTTTAAAAAGAAAAAAATAAAATTTAAAATATTACAAGGAGCAGAAACAAATATTTTAAATGATGGTTCTTTAGATATAAAAGACGAGGCTTTAAAAAAATTAGATTATGTTAATGCCGGAGTTCATTCTAATTTCAAGATGAAAAAAAGAGAAATGACTGAGAGGATAATCAAAACAATGAAAAACCCCTATGTTAAAATTTTAGTTCACCCTACTGGAAGAATCTTAAAACAAAGAGGGGAATTTGAAATGGATTTAGAAAAAATATTTAGAGCAGCTAAACAATTTGGGAAAATTTTAGAAGTAAATTCTTTTCCAGAAAGACTAGATCTTGACGATAAAAATATAAAGGTGGCGAAGGGAATGGGAATTAAATTAGTAATCAATGCCGATTCTCATCATAAAAACCAATTGAGACATATGGAATTTGGGGTATATCAGGCTCGTCGGGGCTGGGCAGAGAAAAAAGATATAATTAATACTCAACCATTAGAAAAATTACTAAAATTTTTTAAATAATTCATGCCAGTAGAAAAATCAGCCGGTGCTGTAACATTCCGCAAAGAAGGTAATGAAATATATTACCTTCTTTTGCATTATCCTACAGGTTCTCGGACCCCGAAAGATTATTGGGATTTTCCTAAAGGTCATATTGAAAAAGGAGAAAAAATTAAAGACACGATAAGGAGAGAGGTAGAAGAGGAAACCGGATTAAAAGATATAAAATTTATAGAAGGATTTAAAGAGTGGATAAAATATTTTTTTAAACATGAAGAGAAAACTGTTTTTAAAATTGTTACTTTTTTCTTGGCTGAGACGAGGGTTAAAAAAGTAAAAATTTCTTTTGAACACATAGGTTTTAAATGGCTTCTTTATGAAGAAGCTCAAAAGCAATTAAAATTTCGAAATGCCAAAGAAATACTCAAAAAAGCAAACGACTTCCTTTCAAGAAAAAGTTTATAGGATTGTTAAGAAAATTCCGAGAGGGAAAGTTTTAACTTATAAAATTGTTGCTCAAAAAGCAGGTTACCCCAAAGCTTATCGAGCAGTTGGTAATGCTTTAAATAAATCCGCCAGCTGGCGGACCAAAACTCCCTGCCACCGGGTAATAAAATCTAATGGTAAAATAGGTGGATATAACCAGGGCATAAGAAAGAAAATCTCTTTACTAAAAAAAGAAAACGTGATAATAAAAAAGAGGAGGGTTGTTCATTAACAACCTAATTTAAAATAAATTGTAAAGGAGGTAGTTAAAGTAAGAATGAAAGAATCTTGCGGGGTTTTTGGGATATGGACGAATTATAAAGATGTTGCAACAGACGTTTATTTCGGTCTTTTACAAATTCAACATCGTGGTCAAGAAAGCGCGGGTATAGTAGTTTCCCGTGAAGGAAAACTTTGTTCTCATCTTGGGATGGGAACAGTAGACAGAGTGTTTGGAGAAGAAGTTCCCGAAGAAAAGTTAGTTCAGAGTATTTTAGAGCTACACGAAAAAGGAAGCTCTCAAGAGAACATAATTACTTATCTAAAAGAACATAAGGCAGTAATGAAAGAGAGCATTCTAGGAAAGCTAAAAGGAAAGATGGGCATCGGACACGTTCGCTACTCCACCACAGGAGCTAGCATGGTTGCTAATATTCAACCAATGATGGGCTGGTTTCAGGGTAGACGGTTTGCCGTAGGCCACAATGGTAATTTAGTTCATACCCAAAAGTTAAGAGAGGAATGCGAGAAGGAAGGATACCAGTTTAAAACCACTACAGATACCGAAATTATTATTGCTCTTATGGCAACCTCTCAAAAAGAAAGCTTTATAGGAGCCCTTCTCGAAGTTTTACCTCGGTTGGAAGGCGCTTTCTCTTTAGCCATTCTTTTTGAAGACATGGTTATTGGAGTAAGAGATTCTTTTGGGATCCGCCCCTTATGTTGGGGAACTCGAAACGGAGACTTTCTAATTTCTTCAGAAAGTTGTGCTTTAGATGTGTTGGGGGCTGAATTGATTGGCGAGGTTTCTCCTGGCGAAATAATTATTTTTCAGGATGGAAAAGAAAAAAGATTTCTTTGGTCGCCCAACGCGTTTCTTAAAGGGCTTTGTATGTTTGAATATGTTTATTTTGCCCGCCCCGATAGCATAATAGAAGAAAGAATTGTTCATATGGTGAGAAAGAAAATGGGAGAATTTTTATCTGAAGAGGATCCCGCGAAACTGAAGGCAGATTTAGTAATTTCTGTTGCAGACTCAGGAAATCCTGGAGCCTTTGGTTATGCTTTAAGATCAGGAGTTCCCTTAGATCCTTATGGGCTATTTCGTTCCCATACCGTAGCACGAACTTTTATTGAACCTGCTCCGGAAAAGAGAAAAGAGATGCCAAGGTTAAAATTCAATCCTATTTCAGCACTTATACGAGGACTAAGATTGGTAGTGGTAGATGATTCTATTGTCAGACTCACCACCGCTCCCAGGGTTATTCAACTCTTAGATCGAAGCGGAGTTAAATCTATTCAGTTACGAATTTGTTCTCCACCTATCAGACATCCTTGTCATTTAGGAATAGATACCTCTACTTATGAAGAATTAGCTAGGACCAGTTATAAAACCGATGATGATATAATACAGTATCTTCGGAATGAGACTGGTTTTCAGGGGGAACTTACTTTAGTTCACCTAAGTTTAGACTCTATGATAAAAGCTACTGGTCTATCTAAGGAAAATTTCTGTTTGGGCTGTTTTACGGGTCGCTATCCCGTGAATAAAGATTAAACCACCGTGTTTAAGGCGGTGGTTTTTTATTTAATCAAAAATTAATTAAAAGAACTAACCCTTTACTTTCTCAGCAATTTTCTCAAAAATTTGGGGATGGTTTTTAGCTAAATCAGCTAAAATTTTTCGATCTAATTCAATCTTATTCTTTTTTAGAGCAGCAATAAATTTGCTGTAAGAAATTCCTAAATTTCGACAAGCAGCCGAAATTTGAATTTGCCAAAGTTTTCTAAAATCTCTTTTTTTTGTTCTTCTATCTCGATAAGCATATTGCCAGGCATGATATAGAGCTTCTTTTGCTTGGCGATATTTTGTTTTTCTTCCCCAACGGAAACCCTTAGCTTGCTTTAATACACGCTTTCTTCTTTTATGAGCAATTTTTCCCCGTTTTACTCTAACCATAATTAGCGAATTAGTCTTTTAATTTTTTTGGCTTCAGCCTTTGAGACTTCACTCCATCTCCGGCTTTTTCTAATTCTTTTCCCCGATTTTTTTGCTCGATAATGATCAAGGCCTACCGGCCTTTTTAAAACCTTGCCGGTTCTGGTAATTTTAAAACGTTTTATAAGTGATTTTCGTGTTTTTGACATTATGCTTTGGAGATTATCATTGTAAATCCTCTTGGTTCTCTTTTTAACTCTCTTTCAGTTCTTATTGGGATTAACTCTTTCAGAATCTCAAGAAATTTATTTATTTTTTCTTTAGCAAATTCTGAAAGAGCTTTCTCTCTTCCCCTTAATCTCATTTCTATTCTAACTTTATTCCCCTTTTTTAAAAACTTTTCTGCTTGATGAGCTCTGGTTTCTAAATCATGCAAAGAGATATTAAAGCTTAATCTTATTCCTTTAATTCCGCCTGCTCCCTTTATTTTAATTCCTTTCTCTTTCCTTTGAAGTGAATAAAGATACTTTCCATAATCCATTATTTTACAGACCGGAGGATCAACTTTTTCTGTAACCTGAACTAAATCTAAATTGCGCTCCCGAGCTTTCCGGAGCGCTTCTTGTAAAGAGATAACCCCTAACTGCTTTCCAGCTTCATCAATCATCCTAACTTGAGGACTTCTTATTTGATTGTTGACTAATAGTTTTTTAATCAAAGGTGGAGATGGGGGCATTGAAGCCCCGTCTGAGGAATTTCTTTAAAATAATTCTACAAGCTTAGTCCAATTTTAGATAAGGTATAGAATTTAAATCGGACAAAATTTCTATACCTTTAATCCTAACTATTTTCAATGGTCCTTCTGGATTAAAAAGAACCATTTATCTCGCTAAATTTGACACCCGATTTTGTCTAGCGAGAATCAACAAATCAGATGGCTTTGCTACTTCAAAATTTAGGCAATAGCTAAAGCAGGTTTTTTAAATAAGTTGGCACTTATTCTCTTTGCCAATTTTTTACAAGGTCTGGCGACTTGGCCTGCTTATTTTAATCAATTCCTCATCGATTCCTTTCATCCCCTCAATTTTAATTCTCTTTTCATTTCTCTCTCTGTTTCTCTTTTTTTAATTAACTCTCTCTTATCAACTTTCTTCTTCCCTTTAGCTATTCCAAATTCAAGTTTTATCTTCCTTCTTTTAGTATATATCCTTAAGGGCACTAAAGTCAAGCCTTTTTGTTTAACTTTCCCAATTAAATATTTAATTTCAGATTTTTTTAAGAGAAGCTTTCTAGAACGCTCCGGATTGTAATCAGGAGGTGCGTTTTTGGGCTGGTAAGGAGAAACATTAGCTCCAATTAAAAAAACTTCAGGGTATCTACTTTCAGTTAATTGTTTTAAAACCACATAAGAGCCAGCTAGATTTATTCTTCCTGATTTTATTGACTTTACTTCTTGACCAATTAAAGAAATCCCTGCTTCAAATTTCTCTAAGACCTGATATTTATAATATGCTTTTTTGTTCTCAGATAGTATCTTCACTCTTTCATTTTAGCAAAAATTGAGATAAACTTAAATTAATGATGAAAGAAGAAATCGCCAAATTTACAGAAAATATAATAAGAGAACTTCAAAAAATAAAAAAATTGCCTAAATTTGCTATTCCTGAAATTCAAACAGAACATCCAGAAGAGAAAGTTCATGGTGATTATTCAACAAATATCGCCATGGTAATTGCCAAAAAGGTTAAAAAAAGCCCAATGGAAATCGCAGAAATATTAAGTGAAAAGTTAAAAGTGAAAAGTGAAAAGTTATTTGAAAAGATTGAAGTAAAAAAGCCGGCTTTCATAAATTTGTTTCTTTCTAAAGAATATCTACAAGAGCAAGTTAAAGAGATTCTAAAACAGGGTGAAAAATTCGGCCAGTTAAAGACTAAGAAGAACATAAGAACAAATATTGAGTTTATTTCTGCTAATCCCACTGGACTTTTACATATTGGTAATGGTCGAGGAGCTTTTTTTGGAGATACTTTAGCTAATCTTTTAGAAAAAGCAGGTTTCAAAGTAACTCGAGAATATTATATTAATGATGCGGAAGCAAGCCGCCAGATTATAACTATTAAAGATACGGTTTCGCAAGTAGTAGAAGAAGATCATAGTGCAGAATTTCCAACTACTGCTAGAAACCTCCCTTATTATAGCGATTATCTTCGAAAGAAGATTTCGGGAATAAAAACTCCCGAGGAAGTAGTTTCTGATATCCAAAAAGATATAAAGGATTTTATCGAAAATAAACTAAAAATTAAATTTGACAATTGGATTTCAGAGGAGAAAGATTTATATCAAAAGGATAAAGTAGATAAAATTAGAATTTGGCTAGAAAA
>CAZBBD010000017.1:0-9155 GCA_964490315.1 uncultured Candidatus Saccharibacteria bacterium | reverse complement strand
CGGAGTTAAGAAAAATTGCTGAAAGAGAAAAAGCAGGCTTCATTAGAATGATTCCTTTATGGAAGAAAAATGAAGAAAATCAAAGGTTTCTGCGAAATTTTGGATTCAGAGAATCTCCGATGCATGCTAATACTTATGAGGCAACCCTTCAACTTAATCTCATCCCATCAGAAGAGGAACTTTTGATGAGTATGCGAAAAACTACTCGTTATCTTATTCGCCAAGCTTTAAGAAACTCCGCTCTTGAAATTACCAAGAGCGATAAAATAGAAGACGTAAGGATTTATGACAAGCTTAATCAAGAAGTTGCCAAATATCAACAATTTGTTCCTTTTTCTTTCGAATTTGTCAAAAATGAATTTAATGTTTTTGTCAACGACAATCAGGCCTTGCTGTTTTTTGGGAAATATCAAGGAGAAATTATTGCCTCGGCTTTGATTATTTTTTGGTCTGGCATTGGTTTTTATCATCACGCTGCTTTGGAGCCAAAGTATTATAAAATTCCCATAGCCTATCTTTTGCAATGGGAAGCAATTAAGGAAGCAAAAAAAAGGGGGTGTAAATTGTATGATTTTTGGGGGTTTGTTGATCCTCAAAAAAATCCCCGCCACCCTTGGGCTGGCCCCACTCTGTTTAAAATGGGTTTTGGTGGAGAAAAAAAAGAATATGTTAAAACCCAGGATTTCCCTCTGTCTAAGAAATATTGGCTAACTTTTCTTTTTGAAAAAATCAGAAGGAAAAAAAGAGGCCTATAATTTAGAATGAAAAAATATAAATCTTTTAGAAAACCCTATAGATTCAAAAGACTAAAACCTACTGGTCAAAGACGGAGGAAGTTAAAATCGATTATTAGCAATCGATTTTTTTGGCTGGCTGTCTTAATTTTAATAATCTTAGGAGGAATTTTTTATTTTATGGTTTTTTCCCCTGTGTTTCAGGTAGAGAAAATTAAAGTTGAGTTTTTTAATAGACAGACAATTCCAGTTGAAGAAATCCAAACTGAAGTTGAAAGCCAGATCAATAAAAGAATATTTTCCTTTCCAACAAAAAGCGTTTTTTTGGCTAATGAGAAAGAGATATTTGGGAAGATTTCAAAAAAGTTTCCTCAGCTTCTAAAAATCAATATTGCTCCAGATTTCCCCCACACCCTAAAGGTAAAAATTTTTGAAAGAGAACCAACAGCGGTTTTTTATCAAGGGGAAAACTATTTTTTTATTGACAAAGAAGGAATAATTTTTGACCTCGTTAAATATCCATTATCTAATGGGGCTGAAGAATATTTAAAAATTAGCAATTTAACTGCTTATTTGCCTTTAAATTTGGGTGAAAGAGTAATAAAAAAAGAGCAAATTTCTCAGATTTTAAAAATTGAATCTAAGTTAAAAAATGATTTAAAAATTACTTTAGAAGAAGTTTTAATAATATCTGAAGAAAGAATGAATCTTAAAACCGCAGAGGGTTGGGAAATCTATTTTAATCCGAAAGGGGATATAGCTTGGCAATTAACTAAACTCGGTGCAGTTTTAGAAAAAGAAATTCCTTCTGAAGAAAGGAGAAATTTAGAATATATTGAGTTAAGGTTTGGAAACTTCGCTCCCTATAAATACCATTAATGAAAATTAAATTAGCAATCTAAGGTCTTGACTGCTAACTTTAACTTGTTATAATGGGGACATGAAAACTACTGAACGCCAAACAGAGATTTTAAACACAGTAGTCCAAGAATATATTAAATCAACCCAACCGGTGAGTTCTCAATTACTTGAGCGAAAGTATGATTTTGGAATAAGTCCAGCCAGTATTAGAATTGAAATGCAAAAGCTAACCGATGGCGGGTTTCTATGTCAACCTCATACTTCAGCTGGTAGAATTCCTACCGATAAGGGTTATCGATTTTTCGTTGATAGATCAATTAAAGAAAACTTTCTTGATTTAAATAAAGATTTTGAGACAGGGGATTGGTTAGAGAAAAACATAGAAGATACTTTTAAGTTCGTCCAATTACTGACTAAAAATTTAGCTTTATCTTGCTCAGCTTTAGCTTTGAGTTATCTGTTTGAAAAAGATTTTCTTTGGAAAGAAGGCTGGGAAGAAGTGCTTCAAGAGCCAGAATTCCAGAAACCCGATTACACCTTAAAATTTACAAAATTGCTTAAAAAATTTGAAGAGAATATCGAAAATTTAGAAATGAATTCTGAAATTAAAATTTACATTGGCAGAGAAAATCCCTTTTCAAAAGCCAAAGATTTTAGTACAATAATTTCTAAGTGTTATTTTCCCAAAAAACAAAAGGGAGTATTGGCAATTTTTGGACCCAAAAGAATGGCTTACCAGAAAAATATTAACTTAGTTAATTCAATAACAAAATTATTAGAGGAATATTAATATGGAGGAAAAACCAAAAATAACTCCAGAAGAATTAAAAAAGAAGCTGGAAGAATGCCAGAAACAAAAAGCAGATTTTTTAGCCGGGTGGCAGAGAGCCAGGGCAGATTTTCTGAATTATAAGAAAGAAGAGATGGAAAGAATTGGCGATCTTTTAAATTATGCGAATGCAGGTTTAATTTTGAAAATTTTGCCAATTTTAGATAATTTTGATTTAGCTGAAAAAAAAATTTCTGAGAACTTAAAAAATGATGAAAACGTTAAAGGAATTTTACAAATAAAAACTCAAATTTTAGATTTTTTAAAAAATCAAGGGATAGAAGAAATAAAGACAATCGGGGAAAAATTTGACCCAAATTTTATGGAAGTAATGGAAGAAATTAAAAAACCCGAAACTGAAGCGGGAACGGTTGTAGAAGAAGTCAAAAGAGGTTATAAAATACACGGCAAGGTCATCCGCCCCGCCAAAGTGAAGGTTTCAAAATAAAATCGAAAATTAAAAAGTAAATAAAATAACATTAAAAAGTAACCAGTAATCCGTAATGAGCGCCGAGTAAAAGTCCGCCGAAGGCGGGCAATAGTTACCGGTTACGCGTTACCCATTACTATTAATTAATTTTATGCCTAAAATACTTGGTATTGACCTCGGCACAACTTTTTCAGCTATGGCTGCGGTTGAGGCTGGGGAGCCAAAAATTATTGAAAATAAAGAAGGGGGAAGAACCACTCCCTCAGTGGTGGCATTGACCAAAAACCTTGAAAGATTAGTGGGGATTACTGCCAGAAGGCAGCAGATTACCAATTCCTCAAACACTATTTTTTCAATTAAAAGACTGATGGGCCGTCATTTTTCTGACCCTGAAGTTCAGAGAGATAAAAAACTTTTACCTTACGAAATTAAAGAATCATCTGATGGCGGAGTGGAAGTTAAAATGGGTGATAAATGGTATAAACCCCCGGAAATTTCAGCTCAAATCCTCCAAAAATTAAAGCAAGATGCTGAAGAGAAATTAGGGGAAAAAATTGAAGAAGCGATCATTACTTGTCCGGCTTATTTTGATGATTCCCAGAGAAAGGCGACTAAGGTAGCCGGGGAAATTGCTGGATTTAAAGTAAGGAGAGTGATTAATGAACCAACTGCTGCTGCCTTAGCATATGGATTAACCAAAAAAGGAGAAAAGAAAATTGTGGTCTATGATTTTGGAGGAGGAACTTTTGATATCTCAATATTAGAGATTGGAGAAGATACGGTAGAAGTAAAAGCTACTGGCGGTGATAGTCATTTAGGTGGAGATGATTTTGATCAAAAAGTAATGGAGTGGATTGTGGGGGAATTTAAAAAAGATCAGGGAATTGATTTGTCAAAGGACTCCTTAGCTTTGCAGAGGATTAAGGAAGTTGCCGAAAAGGCAAAAATTGAGCTATCTACTACTTTAGAAACGGAAATTAATCTTCCTTTTGTTACTTCTGATGCCGCCGGTCCCAAACACCTTTATTATAAATTGGGTCGGGCAAAATTAGAGGATTTAGTTTCAGATTATATTTCAAAATCAATCGAACTGGTTAAGCAAACTTTAAGAGAAGCGAAACTTGATCCAAAAGATATTGATGAAATACTTTTAGTTGGTGGCCAAACCAGGATGCCAAAAATCCAAGAAGAGATTAAAAGTCTTTTAGGTAAAGAGCCTTCTAAAGAAATCAACCCCGATGAAGTAGTAGCTGTTGGAGCAGCGGTCCAGGCCGGAATTTTACAAGGAGAGGTAAAAGATGTTCTGCTTTTAGATGTTACTCCGCTTTCTTTAGGAATTGAAACCTTAGGTCAAGTTAATACTGTTTTAATTTCCAAAAACACTACTGTTCCCACCGCCAAAACTCAAACTTTCTCTACCGCCGCTGACAACCAACCTTCGGTTGAAGTTCATGTTTTACAAGGAGAACGATCGATGGCTCCAGACAACAAAACTTTAGGAAGATTTATTTTAAATGGAATACAGCCTGCTCCCCGGGGAATTCCCCAGATTGAGGTAACCTTTGACATTGATGCTAATGGCATTTTAAACGTTTCAGCTAAAGATAAGGCAACCGGAAAAGCTCAATCTATTAGAATTGAAGGTTCTACTGGTATTTCAAAAGAAGAAGCTGAAAAAATGAAAAAAGAAGCGGAGTTGCATGCTGAAGAAGATTTGAAAAAAAAGGAGTTAATTGAAGCTAAAAATATAGCTGATAACTTAATTTATACTACTGAAAAAACTTTAAGAGAAGCTGGGGATAAAGTTTCTTCTGATTCCAAAAAAGAAATTGAAGAGAAAATCGAAGCTTTGAAAAAAGTTAAAGACAGTGATAATGTAGAGGAAATAAAAAATAAAACTCAGGAGCTATCCCAAGCGATTCAGAAAATTGGAGCTGAGTTATATAAAACAGCAGGCGGCGAGGAGAAACCGGAAGGCGAGAAGAAATCAGGAGATGAAAAGAAAGGTCCTCAAGCCGAAGAAGGAGAATACAAAGAAAAATAAAAATTAGGCGATGAAGTTTGCCCCCTTTGGGTTTTCCTTTCATCTTTATCTTCGCTTTCGCACATATTAATTAATATTAAAGAATGAAAGCTCGATGAAAGATTACTATCAAATTCTGGGAGTTTCTCGCAATGCTCCTCAAGAAGAAATAAAAAAGGCCTACCGAAAACTTGCTCATAAATATCATCCAGACAAAGGAGGAGATGAGAAAAAGTTTAAAGAGATAAACGAAGCTTATCAGATTCTTTCTGATAAAGAAAAAAAGGCTCAATATGATAAATTTGGCCGAGTTTTTGAAGGAGGAGAAGATTTTTCCGCCTACGGCGGACCAGCCGAAGGCCGGGATTTTAATTGGGCCTGGGGAAGGCCGGGAGGAGATGTTGAATTTGATTTAGGAGAAATGATTGAGGAGATGTTTGGATTTGGTGCTCCTCAAAAGAAAAAAGACCTAAAGAAAGGGAAAGATATTGAAATTGATTTAGAGATTCCTTTAGAGGATATTTTAAACGGAAAAGAAAAAGAAATAACTCTATATAAAATGACTACTTGTTCCCGTTGTCAGGGAACAGGAGCCGAACCCGGTACTCCCATTAAAGAATGTTTTTCTTGCCGGGGAACCGGCCAGGTTCAACAAATTAAAAAAACATTCTTTGGTTCTTTTACCAGAACTACTATTTGTCCTGAATGTAGAGGAGAAGGATACAGACCAGAAAAAGCTTGTAATGTTTGTAAGGGGGAAGGAAGAGTAGAAGGAACTGATCGTATTAAAATTTTTATTCCGGCCGGAGTAGACACTAATCAGGTAATAAAAGTTGAAGGTAATGGTGAAGCTGGCAGAAGAGGAGGGAAACCGGGAAATTTATATATCAGAATTTTAGTTAAGAAACACCCGATTTTCAAAAGAAAAGGAGATGATTTATATTTAACTCGAGAGATCTCATTTTCCCAAGCTGCTTTGGGTGATGAAATTGAAGTTTCAACCCTGGATGATAAAAAGATTTTGCTAGAAATTTCCTCTGGAACTGAATCCGGAAAAATTTTAAGGATTTCTGGAAAAGGAATTCCTCGCTTTTCTGGCTACGGAAAAGGAGACATGTATGTTGAATTAAACGTTAAAACTCCAAAGAAATTAACAAAAAAACAAAAAGAATTATTAGAAAGACTAAGAGAAGAAGGAATATGAGCCCCCGTAGCTCAATTTGGTAGAGCAGCTCCCTTTTAAGGAGACGGTTACGTGTTCGAGTCGCGTCGGGGGCACTAATGAAAAAAGCTGCATTAGAACGGCTGTTTTTTTTAAAATGAAAAATTTTGTTGTAAAATTTAATTATGCAAAGGATAATTTTACATATTGATATGGATTATTTTTTCGCTCAGATTGAGGAAAGAGAAAACCCGCGCTTTAAAGGAAAACCGGTGGTGGTCGGAGCTGACCCTAAAAAAGGAGAAGGCAGGGGAGTGGTTTCTACGGCAAATTACGAAGCCAGAAAATATGGAATTCATTCTGCTTTGCCAATTTCCAAAGCTTATCAACTTTGCCCTGAAGCTGTATTTTTACCGGTCAATATGGAACTTTATAAAAGGGTATCAGAAAACATAATGGAAATTGTAAAAAAATACCTGCCCCGTAGCACCCCGAGCGAAAGCGAGGGATTGCTTCGGGGTTTCCCAAAAATGGAAATAGTTTCTTTAGACGAAGCTTTTTTAGATTTAAGTTTTCTAAGTAATTTGTCAATATTTTCTACGATCGTAGAAAATATTGACAAGAGAGGGGTTTGGGAAAGAGCAAAGGAATTAGCTAAAAAATTAAGAAAAGAGATTTTGGAAAAAGAAAAATTAATTGCAACAGTTGGCGTTGGCCCGAATAAACTAATTGCCAAAATGGCAACTAATAGGGCAAAGCCGAACGGTTTATTAATAATAAGACCCAAGGAAGTTAAAAAATTTCTTGAGCCATTAGATATTGAAAAATTACCAGGGATTGGACCAAAAACTGCTGAAAAGTTAAGAAATATCGGCATAAATAAAATTAAAGAACTTAAAAGATTATCAAGAATAAGGCTTAAAAATCTTTTTGGAGTAGTGGGAGAAAATATTTATAAAAGAGTGAGAGGGATTGATGGAGAAGAAGTAAGCTCTGAAGAAATTATAAAATCTATTTCCAAGTCCGCTAGTTGGCGGACGAAGGGGGAGAAGAGATTTATCTCTTCGACCGGTAAGGAACATACTTTTGAAAGAGACACCAGAGACCCAGAAATTATTTTTAATACTTTTGAAAAAATTATAGAAGAAATTGGCAGAGGTCTGTCCTCTGCCAAACTTTCTTTTAAAACTATTACCGTTATTTGCCGATTTTCTGGTTTTGAAACTTATACTAAATCAAAAACTTTAAAGGAAGTGACTAATAATTTAGAAATTTTAAAATCAGAAGCCAAAAAATTACTCCTAAAATTTTTAATTGAAAATCCAAAAGACGTTCGTCTAATTGGCTTAAGAATTAAAATTTGCTAAAATAGTATAATATGAGATTTAAAAGAAATTTAATTTTAGTTTCTTTAATTATTGCTATTTTAATTGGTTTTGGTTTAGGTTTTTATTTTGGGAAATCTCAGTGTAGAATTTGTCCTCCGGAAGAAGTAGATTTTTCTCTTTTTTGGGAAGCCTGGGATAAGCTCCAGAAAAATTTCGTAAATGAAGAAAAATTTGATACTCAAAAAATGATTTATGGAGCAATCTCGGGAATGGTAAAATCCTTAGAAGATCCTTACACCACCTTTTTGAATCCGGAAGACACTAAAAGATTTAATGAAGACGTTGAAGGAACATTTGAAGGAATAGGAATGCAAATTGGGATGAAAAAAGGACAACTTCAGGTAATAGCTCCCTTAGAAGAAACTCCAGCCCAAAAAGCAGGGCTGAGAGCTGGAGATAAAATTATGAAAATAAACGATAAATTGACGGTTAATATAACTATTGATGAGGCAGTAAATTTAATACGAGGACCAAAAGGGACCGAGGTAACTTTAACTATTTTCAGGGAAGAATGGGGGCAAACTAAAGAAATTAAAATTGTCAGGGATGTAATTAAGGTTCCCTCCTTAAAATGGGAGCCAAAAGGAGATAATATTGCTTATATAGAGTTTTATCAATTTTCTGAAAAAGCTGATTTAGATTTTAAGCAGACTGCTATTGAAATTTTAGCAAGTCCCTGCCAGAAAATAATTTTAGACCTTAGAAATAATCCCGGAGGTTATTTAGAAGTAGCTCGTGATGTTTCTGGCTGGTTTTTGGAAAAAGGAAATGTTGTAGTAATTGAAGATTTTGGAGAAGGGAAAGAACAAGAGATTCATAAAGCTGAAGGAAATGCCTTGTTTTTATCCTATCCGATGGTAATTTTAATAGATCAAGGTTCAGCTTCAGCTTCTGAAATTTTAGCCAGCGCTTTAAGAGACAACCGGGGCATAAAATTAATTGGAGAAAAGTCTTTTGGCAAGGGTTCTGTCCAAAAAGTAGAAGACTTAAGAGGAGGTTCTTCTCTTAAAATTACTATAGCAAAATGGTTAACTCCAAAAGGTGAATCTATTGCTGATAAAGGGTTAGAGCCAGATATTAAAGTTGAAATGACTGAGGAAGATTATCAAGAAGCTCGTGACCCCCAACTGGATAAGGCAATTGAAATAATTAAGAAAATGTAATAAAATAATATATTAATATGCGGGTTATTCTTTTCCAAGATGTTGAGAATTTAGGAAAGAAATATGAAATTAAGGAAGTAAAAGATGGCTATGCCAGGAACTTTTTGATTCCCAAAGGCTTAGTTAAAAAAGCCGATGAGAAAACTCTTAAATGGCTAGCGATCCAGAAAGAAATAGAAGCAAAGAAAGCTGAAGAAGAACTGAAGAAAATTCAAGAAAAAGCTTCAACCGTTGATGGCCAGGAGATTATAATTCCGGTTAAAATTGGGGAAGAAGATCAGCTTTTTGAATCAATTACCCCCCAAAAGATTTCTGAAAAATTAAAAGAGCTTGGTTTTGAGGTTAAAAAGAACCAGATTGATTTAGAAGAACCTATTAAAGAAATAGGTGAATACCCAGTTAAAATTCATTTTGGACACAATTTGGAAGCAGAAATAAAAGTAATAATAACTGAAGAAATAACCGAAGAAAAGAAGTAAATGACTCATTATATTTTTGTTTCTGGTGGCGTGATGTCTGGCATTGGTAAGGGAGTAGCTGTGGCTTCAATTGGAAAAATTTTAAA
>CAZBBD010000016.1:0-9190 GCA_964490315.1 uncultured Candidatus Saccharibacteria bacterium | reverse complement strand
GGGCCTGTGGTTTAATGGTAAAACGCTACATTCGCATTGTAGAAATGGCAGTTCGATTCTGCCTAGGTCCACATGAATTCAAAACAATTAGGAAATTTAGGTGAAAAAATTGCCGGAAATTACTTAAAAAATAAAGGATATAAAATTTTAGATAAAAATTATTTCTTTAGAATTCCAGAGAATCCTCAAAAAGGAGAGATTGACATTGTTGCTAAAAAATCTGATATGATTAGTTTTATTGAAGTCAAAACTTTAACTCAAAATGGCAGAGGACTGTCCTCTGCCATTTCGCCAGAAGAAAAAGTAAATTTTTCAAAACAAAGAAAGTTAGTAAAAACTGCTGAGAGCTGGTTAGTCAAAAAGAAAATTCCTTTAAATTCTAAATGGCAGATTGATGTGATTGCAATTGAAATAAATTTAGATAAGAAAGCTAAAATTTCTTATTTTGAAAATGCCATCCCTTACTGTTAACCTAATTTTTCTAATCATCTTCGGCTACCTCTTGGGTTCTATTCCTTTTGGGTACTTAACTTGCAAAGCTAAAGGAATAGATATTCAAAAAGTAGGCTCAGGCAACATTGGAGTGACAAATGTTTTGCGGGTTTTAGGTTTAAAATGGGCAACTTTGGTTGGAATTTTAGATCTTTTGAAAGGGGCAATCCCAGTTTATTTAGCTATTTACCCCGCTTACACATTTGGAGGCGGGGTAAGTTTTTTTGATTGGCAGATAGCTTCGGTAGCTCTTGCACCAATTTTAGGTCATACTTTTCCGATTTGGCTCAAATTTAAAGGAGGGAAAGGGGTGACTGCAACTTTTGGAATTTTAGTTGTTCTTTTGGGCTGGAAATATTTTTTAATTTGGCTCTCAATTTGGATTTTAATCCTAATTATTTTTAAAATAATGAGCTTTACCAATCTGTTAATGGCTGGCTTTTTACCCTTAATTTTCTGGATTTCGTCTTTTTCTTTAACTTACTTTATTTTAGGAATTATTTTAGCTATTCTTATTTGGTGGACTCATCGAGAGAATTTAAAAAGAATTAAACAAGGGACAGAGTTAAAATTTAAATTAAAAAAATCAACATGAATAATACCGAAACTAAAATTGCCCTTTTTGATTTAGATGGAACTTTAGTAAATGCTCATGTCTGGTTGGGGATAGTCAAACATCACTTGAAAACAAAAGAAAATTTTTTCTTAGTTTTTTGGTATTTAATTAGTCATATGGCTCAGGCTCCTTTTTGGAAAATACATTTAATCTCTACTGAAAAATATTACCAGAGCTGGGGTGAGGATTTGGGGAAATTAATGAAAGGAATAAAATTAGGAAGAGGAAAAGAAATTTTTGATTTGTTAGCTAACGAATACCTCTTACCCAAACTGGAGAAGAGCGTTCTTGAAAGATTAAAAATACATCAAAAAGAGGACTTCCTGACCATTCTAATTTCAGGTAGTTTTCAAGATTTGCTTCAAATTATTGCCAAACGCCTCAATATCGATTTTACAGTCGGGACAGAACTTGAGGTTATTAAAAATAAATTTTCCGGTAAAGTTATTCCTCCTCTCTGTCTTGGCAAAGGTAAAGCAGAGAAATTGCAAAAATTTTTATCTAAAAAAAATTTAAAAATAAATTTTGAAAAAAGCTTTGCTTATTCAGATAGTATTTTTGATTTGCCAATGTTAGAATTAGTTGGTAATCCGGTTGTGGTCGGGCCGGACGCGAAATTATTAAAAATTGCTAAAAGCAAAAAATGGCAAATAATATAAAGGAAATTGGTTTAGTTACTGATGAAGTAGCAGATTTATCAAAAGAAATAATTGAAAGATACCAAATAGAGGCTGTCCCAATTAAAATGGATTGGCCAGATTTAGAAAACCTACCCGGAGAAAATACTTTTCAGAAAATGAGGGAAGCTGAAAAAAGAGGAATCAAAAGTTTTGGCAAAACTTCTCAACCTTCGCCAAAAGATTTTTTAGAGGCTTTTAAAAAACAACTTGAAAGATTTGAGAGCGTTATTTGTATTACCGTTACCTCCAAGCTTTCTGGCACCTACAATTCAGCCATGCAGGCAAAAAATATTTTAGGGGCAGAAGGCGAGAAAAGAATTTTTATCGTTGACACCTTAAATGCTTCTTGCGGGGAAAGCCTCTCTGTTCTAAAAGCAATTGATTTGGTTAAAGAAAGAAAGGGGGTTGAAGAAATCCTTGAAGAACTAGAAAAATTTATTCCTCAAGTTCGTTTTTGTGCAATGGTTGAGGATCCCAAATGGTTAGAAGCTTCAGGCAGAATATCTCATAGTTTAGCCAATTGGGTAAGAAGAATGCAAAAAATCGGAGTAAGACCAATACTGGGATTTAAAAAAGGGGTGCTAAAAGCTGGCGGGATAAAAGCTAATGCTAAAGATATTCCCACTGCCTTGTTTCATGAACTTGAAGCAAAAACCAAAAAAGGAAGAAGGCAAAATAAAAAAATCAGAGTAGCAATTACCCACGGCGATGACTTAAAAGGAGCCCAAAGATTAAAAGAGATGATTGAAAAAGAATTTGGTAATACCGAGATTGCTTTTATAAATTTAATTGGCGATGTCCTTGGCGTCTTAACTGGTCCTAACGCCATGCTCCTGGCCTGGTCGATGAACTAACGTTCATCTTCACCCTTCGCTGGCGCTCGGCTAGTCGATGAACTAACGTTCATCTTCACCCTTCGCTGGCGCTCGGGTGTCTGAGGCTCAATGATATTCGTTGAAGAGCGGTGATATTTGAAAGAATAGCTAAAATTACAATTGGGTAAATTGTCCAGGAAAAATTGAAAATGCCCGAAAGCAGAGATAGAAAAATTAAAATTATTCTTTCTGGTCTAGTTAAAAGACCCTTTTTTAATTCTTTTGCTACCAACCCCTTTTCTTTTACTGCTGCTTTTGAATAAGTGGTCATTAAAGAACCAAAAAGCGCAAGGAAAATCCAAAATTTAGCTGGCAAGAGAAAATTAGGCAAGGGTAAAAACAAAAAGCCCAATAAAATAATTCCCTCAACATATCTATCGCAGATTGTATCTAAGTAAGCTCCTTTTTTTGTCGCTTTTTCTAAAAATCTAGCTACTGCTCCATCAATAAAATCTAAAACGGCAGCCAAAATAAAGAAAATTAAGGCTCCGATTAGATCAGCTTTGACCAAAAAATAAAAAGAAACAACAACAAAAATTAAAGAGATTAAAGTGTATTGGTTAGGAGTTAAACCTAATTTAGAAAAGATTTCCCCGACCTTAATTTCAATTTTTTTAAAATTTTCTCTTTTTTGTTCCAACATAAGTGTTTAAACTTCCACTTTAAACATTCTTTAGTTTGGCTAAGTTTCTTTTAGTGTGATCGACTAATTTTTTTAAAAAGCCAGCTTTTACTCCGCCTATCTTTCCTTCCTGTTTTTTGATTTTTTCCAAAACTTCTTCTATTGATAAATTATCGCCGGGGATTTCCAAATAGGCCCTACCAACAAAACTCGGAGAGTGGGCGTCAGAACCAGCAGTAAAAGGAAGATTGAATTTTTTGGCAAAATCAAAGGCAATTTTATTGCCATTTCCAAAAAGTGAGGCATTTAGAATCTCAATACCATCAATTTCATTTACTAATTTTTTTAAATCCTCTTTAAAAGAACAAAACCAGCCAAAAGGATGAGGAATAATTGCTGTTCCACCTGCTTCTTTTATTTTTTTAATGGTTTCTTTTGCCGAAAGAGCATTTGGGATTACTTTTTTAATATTTAAACCCAAGATATCTCCATCCTTACTTTTAATTTCAATTCCGGGTATAATTAAAATTGGTTTATCAAAAGCAAATTGAAGAGCCTCGGCTGCTCCTTTTACTTTTTCGTGGTCTGTGATAGCCAGACAATCAATCCCCTTTTTAATCGCAGCTTCCACCATTTCTTTTGGTGGAGAAGTGCTGTCATAAGAATAAGAAGTATGGCAATGTAAATCGCATTTCATATCGAAATAAATTGAAAATTTATTGAAAATTAAGATGAATTTTTAATTCATTGACCATCGAAATAAATTGAAAATTTATTGAAAATTAAGATGAAACGAAGTTTCATCGCCTATGGATATTTTAACATATATTCTCTCTTGCCTCTATTTTTTTCTTCCAGCTTATTTTAGCAATATGACCCCGCCCTTAATCAAAAAAGCTGGAATTTTTAACTTTTTAGATAGACCAATAGATTTTAATAAAAAATTTCTTGGACAGCCAATTCTTGGTAGCCATAAAACTTGGCGGGGAGTGATTTTCGGAATAACAATTGGGTTTTTAGTAGCTGGATTTCAGTTTTGGCTTTATCAATTTTCTTTTATTAAAGAAATTAGCTTTTTTGACTACAGAGCAATTAACATTTTTCTTTTTGGTTTTTTAATTTCAGCTGGAGCAGTTTTTGGTGACTTGCTTTTTGCTTTTCTTAAGCGCCGCCTTAGAATGAAACCCGGAGCTATATTTTTACCTTTTGACCAAACTAATTATGTCGTTGGTGCTTTTGTTTTTTTGCATCCGCTTTTGGAACTTGATTATTTAGCATGGATAACTATTTTTGTTTTAACCTTCTTTTTACATATGATATTTAATCGGATTGGCTATTTATTAGACCTGCATCAGAATAAATGGTAAAATTAGCTAATATGTGGGAAGAGATTTTTGAACTATTCCCTCAAAGGGTTACTGAAAACTTACCCCAATTTTTATGGGCAATTTTAGTTTTTCTTATCGGTTGGCTTATTTCTAAATGGGCAGGAGGAAAAGTTGCTATGTTTTTAAGAAAAACAAGATTAAATCAGGCTTTAAAAAGATTAGGTTTTGAAGAAACTTTAACTAAAATTGATACTCGTTTGAATGCTCCAAAATTCTTTGGGGAATTAATCAGGTGGTCTCTATTTATTTTATTTTTAATAGCTTGCTTAGAAATTGTCGGAGCAGTAGAATTCACCCAATTTTTAAAAGCGATAGTTATCTATATACCGAATATCTTTATAGCTTCCTATATCTTAATTGTCGCTGTTTTTTTGAGCGATTTTTCACAGAAAATTGTGGTTGGTTCTTTTAAAAAAGAGAAAATAACTTATTCTGGATTTTTAGGAAAGGGAATTTCTTCAGCAATTTGGATCTTAGCAATCTTAGCCATCCTCTATCAATTAAAAATAGTCCCCACCTTAATTCTTACTATTTTTGTTGGTGTAATCGCTATAATCGTTTTAGCTATTGGAATTTCTTTTGGTCTGGGAGGAAAAGATTTAGCAGCTAGAATTTTGAAGGAGTTAGAGAACAAATTCAAATAAATTATATGGAGCATTTGACCCAAAAGGAGCTCAAAAAGATGATGCTCCTTTCCTATAAAAAAATTGAGGAGCATAAAGAAGAGATTAATAAAATTAATGTATTTCCGGTGCCAGATCAAGATACCGGAAGCAACATGGCTAAAACCCTATTAGGGATTAAAGAGGCCGTTGAAAATAAAGACTTTAAAGATTTAAATGAATTTTCTGAAGCAGTATTAGATGGAGCTTTAACTGCTGCTCAAGGGAATGCCGGTGTTATTTATACCGGCTTTTTAGCTGGATTTCTGCCGTTACTTAATAAAAATCCAGTTGATGCTAAAAAATTAGCTATTGCTTTTAAAAAAGGGGCAGAACGGGCAAAACAATCTATTCAAAATCCAAAAGAAGGAACAATTTTAGACGTAATTGGGGCGGCTACCGAAAGTATTAGAGAAGGAGCAGAAGGGGAAACAGACATTATTACCATTTTAAAAAAATCAATTGAAAAAGCTAAGGTAGCTCTTTTAGCTACCCGGGAGAAGATGGAGGTTCTTAGAAAAGCTAATGTGGTTGATGCTGGTGGGCTAGGATTTTTAATGATTCTTGAAGGTCATTTAGAATCCCTGGAAGGGGAGAAACCAAAAGAAAAAAAAGAAGCGGAACCTTCAAAAAAGGTTAGGAGATTTGTCCAGGTTCTTTCTAACCGTTTTGAAGTAGTTTCTTTAATTAAAAATCCAAAATTTCCTGAAAAAGAAATTCGGCAAAAATTAAAAAATCTTGGTAATTGTTTAGACATTGTCCAGGTTGGCGAGAGGGTTAAAATTCACATTCATACCGATTTCCCGGATGATGTGACAAATATTATGAGAGGATTGGGTCAAATTCAAAGTTTAAGAATTGAAGATATGGCGAAAGAAGTAGCTGGAGAAAAGTCGGTTAGAAAAGTTTCGGTTGGCATTATTACTGATGAGCTGGCCGATTTAACCAAAAAAATTATAGAACGTTATCAAATTGAAGTTGTTCCTTATAAAATTGATTGGCCAGAGGGAGAAAACTTACCAGGAGAAAATATTTATCAGAAAATGGAGGAAGCCGAGAAAAGAGGAATCAAAAGCTCGCCAAAAACTTCCCAGGCTCCGCCAGGAGAATTTTTAGAAGTTTACCAAAAACAGCTTGAAAAACCCAGCACCAGAGCGAAGCTCGGTGCTGGACTAGTCCCGCACCGAAACGAAGTTTCTGGTGCGGGGTTTCAAAAAGTTTTATGTATTGTTTTATCGTCAAAGCTCTCCGGTGGCTATAATTCTGCTTGCCAAGCAAAGGAAATATTACCAGAAGAGCAAAAAAACAAAGTTTATGTTTTTGATTCTCTGCAAGCCAGTGCTGGTCAAGCTCTATTGGTTTTGAGAGCAATTGAATTAATTCAGGAACACAGAGAAATTGATGAAATTATTCCAGAATTGAAAAAGACCATTCCTAATATTTATTTGTATGGATTTATAGCTAATCCAAAATGGTTGGAGCGGGGAGGAAGAGCTAGTCCAAGGTTAGCCAACTGGATAAGAAAATTTCAAAAAATAGGCCTTTACCCTTTTATTGGATTAAAACAGGGAGAAATAAAGCCAATGGGAATTGTCAGAGCAAAAGATCTTTCAGAGGGATTATTTAAACAGATAGAAAAAGACAGTAAAAAAATTAGGAAAAAAGGCAAAAAAATCAGAGTGGTTATAACCCATTGTGATAATTTGGAAGATGCTAAAAAACTTAAAGAAATGGTGAAGGAAATAAAAGCCGAAGTTTCTTTTACCAATTTAACTGGTTCAGTAATTGGTGCTCATGTTGGGCCGGGGAGCTTGATTGCTGCCTGGTGCCCCTTATAAAAATTTTAATGACTAATCTCTATTTAATTTTAATTTTTCTTGTTGCTTATTTTTTAGGGTCTTTTCCTACTGCTTACTTAATTACAAAGAGATTTACCGGGAAAGATGTTAGAGAAGCTGGGACAAAAAATGTCGGAGCTTTAAACGTCCAAAGAGTAACCGGAAAATTTTATCTTTTTCTTTCAACATTAACCGTTGATGTCGGAAAAGGGGCTTTAGCAGTTTTAATCCCCCAGTGGTTATCTTTTTTAAATTACAATCTTTTGTGGGCAATTACCCTGGGAGCTTTCGGAGTAGTTTTGGGTCATTGTTTTTCTTGCTTTCTAAAATTTCAAGGAGGGAAAGCCATCGCCTCTTTGATTGGAATTTTTGCTGTCCTTAATTTCTATTGGTTGCTTTTACCCTGGGGAGGAATTTGTTTAATTTTTATTTTTGTTTCTGGTTACCTCTTTTTGGGCCAATTTATGGGAACAATTTTCTTGCCGATCATAGGTTATTTTTTAATTCCAGAATATTTTTGGCTTTGTCTTTTGGTAGCTATCCCTGTTTTCATTAAACAGTGGCCAAGATTTATCCCAATGCTGAAAGGCCAAGAGCCAAAACTTTATTGGTCAGAAAAAAAGAAAAATGTCTAACTAACTGTTTAAACTTCCACTTTAAACATGAGTATTTTCTATATAATTTTTGCTTATTTTTTAGGTTCTATCCCTTTTGGCTATTTAATTTCTAAATTTTCTGGTAAAAATGTTTTAAAAATTGGATGGAGAAAAACTTCAGGCTCCAATGTTTTTAAAAATATTGGTAAATGGCAGGGAGTTTTAACCGGGATTTTAGATATTGGCAAAGGATTTTTAGCCGTCTGGTTAGCTCAAGAATTAGGAATGTCAAGCGAAAATCAGATTTTTTCTGGAGTAGCAGCTGTTACCGGTCATAACTGGTCTTGTTTTCTGAAATTTGCTGGTGGTCGAGGAATAGGAACTTTTATAGGGGCTGCTTTAGCCCTTTCGCCACAAATTTTAGGACTATCAGTAATTCCCTTTATTCTTTTAAGTCTAATCTGGAATGCTTCAATCGGCACCTTTTTATTATTAATAACAGCTTTAATTTTAGCAAAATATTTTAATCAATTTGAAACTATTGGAATCTTTACTTTAATTTCTTTGGCCCCAATTTTTATTAAGAGGCTAAGTCCGATTAAAGAGCTATCTTTAAAGAAAAAGAATTTAATCAGAAATCGTTTGATTTTTGATGATGACCTTCCTTATTTAGATTTGAGGATAAAGAGGATTTTTAAGCGCTTGACAAAAAAATAAATCTTGATAAACTATAAATAGTCCGTTGGTCAACGGACATTTTATTAATATGGACATAAAATCTTTTAGTTCAGCGATTGCCCAGATTGCTGAAGAAAAAGGAATTCTCCCAGAAAAAGTTTTGGAAAGCATTGAAACAGCAATTGCCGCTGCCTATAAAAAAGATTATGGGAGAAAGGGGCAAATTATTAAAGCTAAGCTTGATTCAGAATCAGGTGAAGTTAAATTTTGGCAGGTAAAATTTGTGGTAGATGAAAGTATGATTTATTCCGAGAAAGAATTAGAGGAGTTTAAAGAAAAGAAAAAAGAAATTGAAGAAGAGAAAAAGATTAGGTTTAATCCAGAAAAGCATATTATGATTAAAGAAGCTAAAAAAATAAATCCAAAGATTAAAATTGACCAAGAATTAAAAATTCTCTTAGCAAGCCAAAAAGATTATGGTCGAATTGCTGCCCAGACCGCAAAACAAGTGATAATGCAACAGCTTAAGGAAGCAGAAAGAGATAGTATTCTTGAAGAGTATAAATCAAAAGAAGGTGAAATTGTTTCTGGTATTGTCCAAAGGACTGAAGGCAGAAATGTTTTTTTAGACGTTGGCAAAACCTTTGGGATTTTAACCAAAGAAGAACAAGTTCCTGGAGAATTTTATCGGCCCGGCCAGAGATTAAAAGTTTATGTTTTAAAAGTTGAGGAAACTCCCAAAG
>CAZBBD010000015.1:0-9335 GCA_964490315.1 uncultured Candidatus Saccharibacteria bacterium | reverse complement strand
AGCACTGCCGAGACTGCAAAATTAGCTGAAGAATTTTTGAAAGAGATTAGATAAAAATATATATTTCAAAATGAAAACCCCCGTTTTTAAGGGGTTTTCCTATTTAGAATAAAATTTTTATTCTTTCTTTTTTCTTTCAGCAGCTAAGGATTTTAAACCTTCCAAGATTTCTACCGGTAAAGCAAATATTATTGTTTTTGATGGATCGGGTTGAAGTTTGTCTATCGTCTCCAAGGTTCTTAATGATAAACCCCCGGGTACGGCACCAAGAATTGCAGCTGCTCTTTGTAAATCTTCTGCAGCTTTCACCTCACCCTCGGCTTTAATAATAATTGCTCTTTTTTCTCTTTCTGTTTCGGCTTGAGCTGCCATAGATCTTTTCATTCCGGCCGGAAGTTCAATGTCCTGCATTTTTATTGCCGTAACATCAATTCCCCAAGGATCAGTTTCTGTATCCACAACTTTTTTTATTGCTTCAGCAATCCTTTCTCTTTCGGTAAGCAAAGTATCAAGCTCAACTCCTCCAACAATATCTCTTAAGGCAGCTAAGGCATACTGAGAGGTTGCATAAGAATAATTTTCGATTTTTAGAACCGCATCTTCTGCTTTTACCACTCTGAAATAAACCACCGCATTTATCCCCACAGGGACATTGTCTTTAGTTATTGCTTCCTGGCGAGGAATATCAACAGTGGTAATCCTCATGTCTACCTTAATCATTCTTTGAATGACAATTAGGACCCATCTTAGTCCGGGATTGTAAGTTCCGGTATATTTTCCTAAAGTTAAAATTACCCCTTTTTCATATTGGTTAATTACTCGCAAGCCACCCAGTCCGAAAACAACAAATATAAAAATTAATATCCACCACATAAGAACAAAACCTTTAAATTTAGTTAAATTAGTGAGTCGACTACCTCACCTTATTTCTCATATTTATTATAATACAGATTGTGGCAAAAATAAACAAGACATTATAAAAATGCTGTATTTAATCAAATAAAAATAGTATAATGAAATTAGAGGACAGCGGTTTCTCAATTGATAGAAAATATTAAAGAATTGATGAAATAGCTAATTGTAATTATGGATAGTCAGAATTCAACTTCTCTTGATAAAAAGGGAATTTTAAAAGCGATGTCCCTTGCTATTCTGATTGCCTTTTTAGGTATAGGGATTTTGGGTTGGCAATACCACCGGTTAGAAAAAAAGCGAATTCCTTTGATTGAAGAAGAAATAAATAGACAAAAAGAGCAAATGGAGCAGAAAACAGCTGAGAATGTTTTAGATAAGTTTATGTCAGCCCGAATTGAAAAAAACGAGGCACAAGCAACCCATTGTCTTACCGAAGGAGCAATGGAACAGAAAAACCGAGGACAATTTACTTTGATAAATAAATTTGAGAGTTACGAAGCTTTAAAGACCGAAAAGTTAACCGAAAATAAATATCGATTTGTAATTAAAATATATGAAGAAGAAATGGGTGATTTTGTAGAGATAATTATTTTAACCAAAATTCTTGATAAATATTATATAGATTCAGTAGAGATGGCTGGATAGGTGAAATAGAGGGGTTGACAACTGGCAATGATTTACTAATATAAAAATGAAGCCCCAGCGGGGCTTTTAAAAACCCTATGTTTACTAAAATCATCACTTTTTTAAAGGAAGTACGTTTGGAGATGAAAAAAGTTAACTGGCCAACCAGGCAGCAAACTATTAGATATACTTTAATTGTTATTGGTATCTCGGTGGCAGTGGCTGCTTTTTTAGGTGGATTGGATTTTATATTTACAAATATTCTAAAAGTATATATTAATTGTGGCCTCGATTTTAAGTGTATAATTTCTCAATTAATATCGTGGCTTCCCATGTTCTAATTTTATGCCCAAACAACGTTTACCCCAGCAAAGAAATTGGTATGTTATTCATACATATTCTGGCTACGAAGATGCCGTAACTAAAAACCTAAAGCAAAGGATTGAATCTTTAGGTATGGAGGATAAAATTTTTAATGTTATTGTCCCCAAAGAAAAAAAGATTAAAATTAAAGATGGTAAAAGAAAAGTTATTGAAGAAAAACTTTTCCCTGGCTATGTTTTAGTTGAAATGATTGTTACTGACGATTCCTGGTATGTGGTCAGGAACACTCCTAATGTTACTGGTTTTGGCGAAGCTGGCACTACTCCGGTTCCGGTTCCTCAAGAAGAGATTGAAAATTTAAAAAAGAGAATGGAAATAAAAGTTCCTCAATATAAAATTGAAGTTAAAGTCGGAGACCCGGTAAAAATTATTGACGGTCTATTTAAAGACTTTGATGGAAAAGTTTCAGAAACTGATGAGGAGCGGGGAAAGATAAAAGTTTTAGTCAATATGTTTGGAAGAGATACTCCAGTTGAATTAGATTCTTTACAAATTAAAAAAATATAATGTCTAAAAAAATAAAAGCCATAATTAAACTTCAAATTCCAGCTGGAAAAGCCACTCCTGCTCCTCCCATCGGGCCGGCTTTGGCTCAGCATGGTTTAAATATTCCCGAGTTTTGCCAAAAATTTAACGCAGTTACTGAAAACAAAGAGGGCTTTACTGTTCCAGTTGAAATACAAGTTTTTGAAGATAGAACATATGATTTTAAATTAAAAAGTCCTCCAGCCTCCGAGCTTTTAAAAAAAGCGGCTGGAATTGAAAAAGGTTCTGGGGAACCGAATAAAACTAAAATAGCAAAGGTTACTAAAAGCCAGCTTAAAGAGATTGCCGAGAAAAAGATGACGGATTTAAATGCTGATGATATTGGAAAGGCAATGAAAATAATTGAAGGTACTGCCAAGTCAATGGGTATTGAAATAATACCATGAAGAACAAAAGGCCATCTAAGGACGAATATTATTTAAACATTGCTAAAGAGGTTGCTGAAAGATCAACCTGTTTTCGTAATAAAGGAGGAGCAATTATTGTTAGAGGGGATCAAATTGTAAGTACAGGTTACATTGGAGCTCCGAGAGGAACAAAAGATTGTTTTGAAAGAAATGAATGTTTGCGAGACAAATTAAAAATTATCCACGGCAGGAATTATGAAATATGTCGCTCAGTTCACGCCGAACAGAATTGTATAATTAATGCAGCCCGAGCTGGAGTAAGTATTTTTAGTGGGGATATGTATATTTATCACCGAGATAGAGAGGGTAAAGAAATGGATAGTTTTCCTTGTTTTATTTGTAAAAAAATGATTATTAACTGTGGGCTGAATCGGATTATTTGTTCAACCAGAGAAAAAGGAATAAAAATATTTAAAGTAGAAGATTGGGTTAAAGAATGGCAAGAAAAAGATGTTTTAGATGACAAACATCAATATGGCCAGGATTTAAATCTTGATGATAATCTTAAAAAAGAAATTTAATGCAAAGAAATCCATATCCCGGAAAATTTATCGTATTTGATGGACTGGATGGTTCTGGTATGAGTACTCAAAGCGGGAAATTAGTAGATTTTTTGAATTTACCAGACCAAAAAATTAAATTTGGGCATACTGGTACCCAGCTGACAAAAGAGCCAACTTCAAGTTTAATTGGCGGATTAATTAGAAGTCAATTAACTCACGAATGGAAATCTTCTCAGGAATGCCTCCAACTTCTATTTTCAGCTGACAGAGCTCATCATTTAGAAAAAGAAATAATTCCTTTACTTGAAAGAGGAGTAATTGTTATTTCTGATCGTTATTTTTTTTCAACCATCGCCTTCGGTTCTTTAGATATAAAAGAGAGAGGATGGCTTTTAAATTTAAATAAGAATTTTCTTTTACCCGACCTCACCTTTTTTCTAAAGGTTTCTCCTAAAGTTTGTATTGAAAGAATTCAAAAAACTCGTTTTGGAGTTACTCTTTTTGAGCAAGAGATGAAACTTAAAGAAGTTTGGGAAGAATTTGAAAAATTATCAAAAGAATTTGAGAACACTTATATTGTCAACGGTGAAGGACCAGTGGATAAAATTCATCAGGAGATAATAGATATTTTAACTAAGAAGCTTTGATAAACCAAGAGAAGAATTATTGTTCTTTTTCAATTGATAAATAAAATTAAAAAGGAGGTGCAAAATGGCAGAGTTTAAGGTTGATCTAATAGGGTGTACAGAAAATCCTCAGTTATTGTCAGTAGCCGGAGCCCTGGGATGTTTTGAGGAAAAGTCATCACATCAACTGTTGAAAGGGTTAAAGGGTTTTTGGTTCTTTAGAAGAAAGAAAAGATTAAAAAAACAGAGGGGAGTATTGAAGAATAGTTTTGGCAGAGGACACGGCTCAGTAGGAGATCAAAATTATTTCATTTTCAGCATTGAAGATCTTCCCAGGGCTGCTACTCTCCAGCTTTGTTTGCCGGAATATTTAGCTCATCTTCAACAGTCGCTAAGGAGAGCAAAAGCCACGCGGGGGTTTTATTTGCCGGAAGTGATAAAAAATTCTGTTCTTGGCAGTGAAGTGAAAAAGATTCTTCTTTATAGTTTTGAACTATATGAAAAAATGGTTGGGGCGGGCATTCCAGAAGAAGATGCCAGATTTCTGCTTCCGCTTTACACAAAAACAAACATTCAGACCGGCGGCGATGCCAGAGAATTATGCCATTTATGGCTAATGTCTCACCAAAAAGGAGTTCCTTCAATTGTAACGGCAGTGGTTGAGGAGATGACTTCCCAAGCCAAGAAAAAGGCGCCTTACTTATTCGAGGATTACGGATTTAATTATGAAACTCTGGCTTGGTATCCATCGGCTCAACTTTATTCTTTCACAAACCCGATGATACAGTATTTGACCAGGCTTAATTGGGGTAAGGATATGGTTTTGACAAATCATTACCTCTCAAGCTTTCTAAGAGAATCAATTACTGCAAAAGCAATAGAAAGAGCGGTCAAGGAACGAGATGAAACTGACCTTGCTAATCTAAAACATATTCATTTTGAATTTCTGGTAGGGATGTCCTTAACCTGCCTCCATCAGGCGATCAGACAAAGAACTTGGAATCACACTCTTGAATCCATTTATGACGCTACAGCAAAAGCCATTGGTAGAGAACAGAAAACCAGGATGGTAATTCCCCCCTCAGTAAAAAACTCGGAGTTTAATTTAGCATATCAAAAGCAACACAAAGATATGTTAAATCTTTATCAGAAATTAACCAAAGAAGGAATACCTCCAGCTGAAGCTATCGGGGTTATACCTCATTCAGTCAAGATTTATACTCTTATCCATGTTAATGGCTGGAATGCTATCCATTCGATTGGCCAAAGAACTTGTGTAACTGCTCAGTGGGAGATCAGGCAGAAAGCCTGGGGAATGGCTAAAATTATCAAAAAAGAACTTCCCGCTCTTGGTAAATGGGCAGAACCCCAGTGTATAACTCTTGGTCGGTGTCCAGAAATGGAAGATTGCGGTTATTACCAAAAGAGAAAGAAGAAATGAGTTAACCAATTTTGCCGGGCTCTCGTCAAAAATCGAGAGCCCTTTTATTTTCAGAAAAATTTGGTAGAATTGAATAGAAGAACCCGACTTCGCCAAAATCTTAATTATTTTGTAATTTAGTAAAAAATATGAAAAAAAATATAGAAATCGCTCGGATTATTGATCATACAAATATAAAACATACAGCTACTGCCAAAGACATTAAAAAAACTTGCCAGGAAGCCAAAATTTATGGTTTCAGGAGTGTTTGTATTAATCCAGAATGGGTAAGGTTGGTAAAGAAAGAACTAAAAGGAACCAGGATTAAAGTAGTTTGTTTGGTTGATCCGCCAATTGGCGATAGCTCCCATCAAAAAAGAATGAAAATTTGTAAAAAGGCGAAGAAAGACGGAACAGATGAATTGGATATAGTAATAAATATCCGGGCAGTAAAAAACGGAAAATGGAATGAAGTTTTAAAAGACTTAAAAGGAATTTGTAAGATTTTGCCAACTAAAGTAATTATCGGCTCTGGCTATTTAACTGATGAAGAAATAAAAAAAGCTTCAGAAATTGTTAAAAAAGCAGGAGCAAAATGCGTTAAAACCTCGACCGAAAAAGGCCCCTTAGAACACCGAGAATTAAGAGAAAAGGCCCTTCACTTAAAAATTATGAGAAAAGCTGCTCCCGGCCTAAAAATTAAGGCTGCCGGCAAAATTGGAACTTTAAAAGATTTAAAGCTGATGGTCAAAGCCGGAGCAGATATTGTCGGCACCAGTTCGGGGGTTCAAATAATGAAAGAATTAGTCAATGAAAAATAAAAAACCAATTATTGTTTCCTTAGGAGGTTCGGTGGTTATTCCCAAAAATATTGATTTTAATTTTTTAAAAAAATTTAGAGAGCTCATTTTAAAAGAAGTCAAAAATGGAAAAAAATTTATAATTTTTGGGGGAGGAGGAAAAACAGCAAGAGAATACCAGGGGGCAGCAAGGAAAGCAGGGATATTAAATTCAAAAACCTTAGATTGGTTAGGAATTTATACTATCTATTTGAATGCTTTTTTAGTTAAATCTCTATTTGGAAAAAGGGCTTACGATAAGATTATTAAAAACCCTACCCAAAAAATAAGAACAAGTAAAAACATAGTTATTGCTGGTGGCTGGAAACCGGGCTGGAGCACAGATTATGATGCAGTGAAAATGGCTAAAACCTATAAAGTTAAAGAAGTTATTAATGCCACAAATATAGATCATGTTTTCAATAGAGATCCAAGAAAATTTAAGAATGCAAAAGCTCTAAAGTCTGTTTCTTTCTCAGAACTTCTGAAAATTACCGGCAGAAAATGGAGGCCGGGTATACATATTCCTTTTGACCCCATTGCTTTAATGGAGGCTCAGAGGTTAAACTTAAAAATTATTTTCATTAATGGAAAAAATTTAAAAAACTTCAAAAGAGTTTTAGAAGGAAAAAAATTTAAAGGAACAACTATAACCAACTAAAAACATGAACTATCAACCCGTTATTGGCTTAGAAATCCACGTTGAGCTGAAAACAAAATCAAAGATGTTTTGCAATTGCTTAAATGACCCAAATGAAAAACATCCAAATGTTAATATTTGTCCAATATGTATGGGGCACCCTGGCACCTTACCGGTTATTAATAAAGAAGCAGTCAGAAAGGTAATAAAAACCGGCTTAGCTTTAAATTGTCAGATTCCTGAATATTCAAAATTTGACAGAAAAAATTATTTTTATCCAGATTTGCCAAAAGGATATCAGATTTCTCAATATGATATGCCGCTTTGTAGGGGTGGTTATTTAGATATTCGCGTAGATTCGCTTTCAAATTCGCGTAAATTCGCGAGAGTAAGAATTACCAGAGTTCACTTAGAGGAAGACACCGGGAGATTAGTTCATCCTAAAGGTGAGAATTATTCCCTGGTTGATTTTAACCGGGCAGGCATTCCTTTAATGGAATTAGTCACTGAGCCAGATTTGAAGTCAGCTAAAGAAGCCAGGAAGTTTGCCGAGGAGTTACAGTTAATTTTAAGATATCTCGGGGTTTCGGATGCTGATATGGAAAAAGGACAAATGAGAGTGGAAGCCAACATCTCGCTAATTAAAAATCCGCCAGCTGGCGGAAAAAAACTAGGAACTAAGGTTGAGATTAAAAATTTAAATTCATTCCGGGCGGTAGAGAAGGGGATTGATTATGAAATTAAAAGGCAAACAGAGGTTTTGAAGTCCGGTAAAAAAGTTATTCAGGAAACTCGGGGCTGGCTCGATGAAGCTGTCGCTTCATCTCGCCGTGTCGCTGGCGCTCGCGTGGATGCTGTTAAAGGAATAACGGTCAGCCAAAGAGAAAAAGAAGCAGCTCATGATTATAGATATTTTCCAGAGCCGGATTTACCAATTCTCCATTTGGGAGTGCCAGATTTTATTAATGGAGTTAAAGCTGAAATCCCCGAGTTGCCTCAGCAGAGAAGAGAAAGATTTAAAAAAGAATACAATTTATTGGATAAAGGGATCGATGAGGCTTTGCCTCATCTGCTGCCTCGTCCCACTTCGTGGAACTCGGCGGTTGAGGTTTTTGTTCAAAATAAAGATTTAGGAGAATATTTTGAAAAAGCAATGTCAGAGCTTAGAAATTGGGTAAAAGAAATTGAAATGAAAAGGAAAGTAAAAAAAGATGAATTTTTTAAATTAACCAAACTCTGCTCAAATTATATGATTACTGACCTCCAGGGCTTATTAAAAGGAGCCGCGACTGTTGGCGAGGACTTTCTAATTACTCCTGAAAATTTTGCTGAATTTACTGCTCTAATTTATGAGGGAAAAATTTCTTCAAAAATTGCCAAAATTGTTTTACAAGAAATGTTTTCTACCGGAGCCGATCCCTCTCATATTATTAAAGAGAAAGGATTGGTTCAGATCACTGACGAAAAAGAAATTGAAAAAATCGTCAAAGAAGTAATTTCAAAAAACAAAAAAGCAGTTAAAGATTATAAATCAGGCAAGGAAGCAGCTGTCCAGTATTTAATCGGCCAAATAATGGCTAAGACTAAAGGAAAAGCCAGCCCTCAAATTGTTAAAACTATTTTACAGAGAACCTTGACCCATTAGATAAATAAACTAAATAGGGTTGACAAAAGCTAAACAAAGGAGTATAATATCTCAATAAATAGCACATTAGCAAAAAAATATACAAGTAAGAAGGAAGGAAAAAAAATGAACGAGATCGGAATTTTAGAGTATTCTGAAAAGGTGATTAAAAAACAATTTAGTGAAGTCAAACTTGATCACGGAAGATTAGCTCTTTCGGAAGCAGAGAAGGCATTTTTCGGTGATACAGTAGCGATTATTAAGGGTCGAGATTGTTTTATTCTTCTGCGTGAGGAAGAATGGGACCGGATAGTAGAGGAGAAGCTCAGTGACCTTAAAGGAAAGGAGCTTAGAGAGATGCGGCGAAACCTTGGTAGACTTGCTTTCATTCAAGAAATAAAAAAGGGGAGCATATTGTTCCCAAAAGAATTACGAAAGGAGGTGAAAAAATGAAAATTGGCCAAAACCTGAATGTGGTGGAAGCGGAGGAACTGAACAAGATGGGAATCGCTCTACGATATCATACGGGGCAGCCTAACCCTTTCTTCGAACGAAAGGTAAGTCTTTCGAGGGAGGAAGAGGACCGGAAAATCCTCAAGATATTACCAATCGGGCACACAATTCCGCTTTTCCCGGCTACACGCGCCAGGCTCTTATCTCAAGCGAGATAAGAGCAAGATGGTAGGAGACCAAGAAAGTTGCTCAAAAAAAATATAAATAATAGGGCAAAACTTTCGGTCTCCTACCCTCATTTTTTTTAGAACTCCTTATTAGGGGTTTTTCGTTTTAAAAAAGAAGAAGGGAACC
>CAZBBD010000014.1:1779-9707 GCA_964490315.1 uncultured Candidatus Saccharibacteria bacterium | reverse complement strand
TAATGACATTAAAATGTTTTTTATCATAATAATTTTTGATTTAAAACCGGTTTTAATAGCAACAATTTTGATGATTATCATTTCAAAATTTTTAGCCAGAATTATTCCCGGCCGGGGAATAGTTCTGCCTTTTTTTATTCCTCCGCTATTTGCTGTTATTTTTGCTTTAATTTTAGCCCCAAGTTTTGCTACTTCCTGTGCTTTTATTTCCGGAGTTTTAGGAACTTTAATCGGAGCAGATTTATTAAATTTAAAGAGAGCTCAAAAACTTTCTCCAGGATTAATTTCTATTGGGGGAGCAGGGGTTTTTGATGGGATATTTTTAGTAGGAATTGTTTCTGCCCTTTTAACTTCCCTCTAATTGTATTAAAATTAATTAAATGAAAACGAAAACTTATTTAATTATTATTCTTATTTTTATCCTGGCATTTTTTGCTGGAAATTTAGTTTATCCCCAATTTTTAAAATTACCTTATTTTCCAGATATTCCTTTTAAATGGGGGCTGGATCTTCAAGGGGGAACCCATTTAATTTATGAAGCAGATTTGTCCAAGGTGGCCGAATCTTTAAGAGCTGAAAAAATGGAAGTACTGAGAGACGTAATTGAAAGAAGGGTAAACTGGTACGGGGTAACCGAGCCCGTTATTCAAGTCCAGGGGGAAAACAGGTTGGTTGTAGAGTTGGCCGGGGTAGACATTGGAGAAGCAGTAAAAATGATAGGTGAAACTCCTTACCTTGAGTTTAAAGAGCTTCTTTCCGAAGAGGAAAAACAAGAGATAAGAGAGAACATCCCCGAAGAGCAGATTTCAGAAATAATGGAAAAGGTTAAGCAGGAAACTGGGAAAGAGATAAGCAGGGAAGAAATTTTAAAGAGTCTTACTACCGGGTTATTCAAACCTACTGAATTAACCGGCGAATATTTAGAAAAAGCTGAAGTTTCTTTTGGTCAAACTACCTCCCAGCCCCAAATTTCGCTTCATTTCAAAAAAGAAGGAGCAGGATTGTTTGAGGAGATTACCGCCAGAAATGTGGGTAAACCCTTGGCTATTTTCCTGGACCATAAATCAATTATAGATACTGATGGGGATGGAGAGATTACAGGAAATGATCTTTATGCTCCAATTGTTCAAGAAAAAATTACGGGGGGAAAAGCGGTAATTACCGGGGAGATGAATATTATTAAGGCCAAAGAGATTGTTAGAAGGTTGAATTACGGGGCCCTACCGGTCAAGATTGGTAAGCCAATTTTTCAGCAAGTCATAGGCCCCACTTTAGGATCAATTTCTTTAGAAAAGTCATTAAAAGCAGGAATGATTGGATTTTTAGCCGTAATTGTATTTTTGATTTTTTTCTATAGATTGCCAGGAATTTTAGCTTCCTTAGCTTTGGGAATTTATGTAATTTTGATTCTATCTTTATTTAAACTTATTTCAGTTACTTTGACTTTAGCTGGAATTGGAGGATTTATTTTATCAATCGGAATGGCAGTAGATGCTAATATTTTAATCTTTTCCCGAATGAGAGAAGAATTAAAAGAAGGAAAGAGTTTTTCAATTAGTATAGAAGAAGGGTTTAGAAGGGCTTGGTCCTCGGTCCGAGATGGCAATTTAACCACTTTAATTGTCGCAGCGGTTTTATTTAGTTTTGGAACCAGTTTTATTAAGGGTTTCGCCTTAACTCTGAGTATTGGAATTTTATTCAGTATGCTCTCAGCCATTTTTATTACTAAAAATCTTCTTAAGTGTTTTACCGAAACAAAATTAGAAAGAATAAAATGGCTGTGGAAATAAAAATATTATGATTCCTTTTCTAAAATATAGTAAAATTTATTTCATTCTTTCTGGAGTGCTGATTTTAGGAAGTCTTGCTTGTTTAATTGTTTTTGGATTAAATTTAGGGACCGATTTCACTGGAGGAAGTATTTTAGAAGTAAACTATCTTGAAAAGAGGCCTTCCAATCAAGAAATAAAGGAGAAATTAGTTGAACTGGATTTAGGTGAAATTTATCTTCAGCCCACTGGAGAGAGAGGAGTAATTATTAGAATGAAAGATATTACTGAAGATGCTCACCGACAAATTTTAGAAAAATTAAAATTAGATAATAAAGTTGAGGAATTACGCTTTGAATCAATTGGACCGGTGATTGGCCAAGAGTTAAAACAAAAAACAAAAATAGTAATATTTTTATCTTTGTTAGCTATAGTTTTGTATATTGCTTTTGCTTTTAGAAAAGTTTCTCGACCGGTGGCTTCTTGGCAATATGGAATAGCTTCTCTGGTTGCTCTTTTTCATGATGTTTTAATTCCAATTGGAATTTTCTCAATTTTGGGAAAATTTTATGGAGTTCAAATCACCATTCCGGTGGCCGTAGCCCTGCTTACTATTTTGGGATATTCAATCAATAATACGGTTGTAGTTTTTGACAGGATCAGAGAAAATCTTCTAAAAAAAATAGGAGCTACCTTTGAAGAAACGGTAAACAAAGGTTTAAATCAAACTTTGGTTCGTTCTATTAACACTTCTTTGACCACTTTATTCGTTCTTTCGGCTATTTTCTTCTTAGGAGGAGCAACCTTAAAATATTTTGCTTTAGCTCTAATTTTAGGAATAATTGCCGGAACCTATTCTTCGATCTTTTTAGCTAGCCCTATATTGGTTAACTGGTTAAAGTGGAGAGGAAAAAGGATTTGACAGAGATTTTAGAAAGTGGTATAAAAAGATAATATGTTATTTAATTTTAATTATCAAAAAAATTGTTCGGAGCTTCTCAGAAATTTACTGCCAAAGCAAAAAGAGGTGATTTCTCGCCGTTTTTTATTAGGAAAAGAAGACAGAATGAAGGGGGAAACTTTAGAGTCTATTGGCAAAGACTATGGTATTACTAGAGAGAGAGTTCGTCAGATTGAAGAAGATGGACTTTCTCGAATAAAACCAGAACTGAAAAATTATCCAAAAATTTTTCAGTATTTTATTAACTATTTTAAAGCCAACGGTAATTTAAAAAAAGAAGAGGTTTTACTAAATCAGTTGGGGGGAGAAAAATTTCAAAATCAAGTTTACTTTCTTTTATCCGTTGCAGACCAATTCAAGAGATTTCCTGAGAATAAAGAATTTTATTCTCTCTGGACAATAGACCCTAATTCTTTAGCTTTAGCTCAAAAATTTATAAATTCTCTCTATAACAAACTTAAAAAAGCTGGTCAACCCTTAACCTTTTCTGGGGCTATTTCTTCAGCCCCTATTCAAAAGAGAACAGGAGCGTCTTCTTTTTTGGAAATCTCAAAAATAATTCAAAAAAACCCAGAGGGTTTATTTGGTTTAAAAGATTGGCCAGAAATTAATCCAAAAGGAGTTAAAGACCAAGCCTTTTTAGTGTTTAAAAAAGAGAAAAAACCTTTACATTTCACCGAAGTGACTAATCTGATTGGTTCAGCTCTATCTCAAACTGTCCATAATGAATTAATTAAAGACCAAAGATTTGTTTTAGTGGGAAGAGGTTTTTATGCTTTGAGAGAATGGGGATATGAGGAAGGTGATGTGAAAGATATAATTTTAAAGGTTTTGAAAAAAAACCAAAAGTCTCTCTCTAAAGAGGAGATTTTAGAAAAAGTTTTAGAACAGAGATTGGTGAAAGAAAATACTATTTTATTAAATTTAAGCAATAAAAAATACTTTTTAAAAAACTCTCAGGATAAATACACCATTAGGAAGGCTTAAAATAAATGTTAGAATCTCTAATTCCAATTTTAACCGTAATCTGGCAAATTATAAAAACCTGGTGGTGGATTTTGGTACCTTTTTTGCTCCTGAAGCCATTTTTATTTTTATGGCTTTGGTGGAGAATAGAGAATTGGTTAAAAAAACAGAAATTTATCTTACTTGAAATTAAAATACCAAAAGAGGTCCTAAAACCAATTAGAGCAATGGAAACAGTGATGGTTTCTTTGCATGGAGCAGTTTATCATCCTCCCGATTGGTGGGAGAAATGGATTGACGGACAAATTCAGACCGGTTTATCCTTTGAAATTGTTTCAATTGGTGGAGAACCTCATTTTTACATTAGGTTTCTCCGGCAATATCGAGACGCAGTAGAATCAGCTATTTTTTCTCAATATCCAGATGCTGAAATCCAAGAGGCTGAGGATTATACTAAAGCTGTTCCTCAAGACATACCAAATAAAGATTGGGACCTTTTTGGTTCTGATTACACCCTAAATAAAGATGACCATTATCCAATTAAAACCTATCCAAGGTTTGAGAAAGAAACAGAAAGATTAGAAGAAAAAAGGATTGATCCAGTAACCAGCTTTTTAGAAGCATCAGCTAAAATAAAGCCAGGAGAGCAACTTTGGATTCAAATTACTGCAGAACCAACTGCTGAAAAACCGGCCAGTTTATGGGCAAAGAAAGGAGAAGAAATTGTGGATGAAATAGTTAAAAGTGCTCCGTCTAAAAGATTAAGCAAGCCAGCCCAAAAATCAATACCCTTAGGGGCAGCTGAATCTTTAATTTCAGGAATGCCACCCGAGGCTTTAGATGGGGGAGAAAAGGCGTATACCCCAGCTATCATCGAACTTACCTTCTCTGAAAAAGAGCTGATTGAAAGCATCTCCACCAAAATTTCCAAGCCATTTTTCAAAACTCAGATTAGATTTATTTATTTGGGGGAAAGGGCGGTCTTTTTCAAGCCAAATTTTAGATTAGCTTTTGCCTTTTTAAATTCTTATACTACTCAAAATCTTAATGCTTTATTCCCTTGGGGAAAAACTCTCACTAAAATTCACAAATCCTGGTTTTTACCTCTAAATCTAATTCGTCTTCGAAGGCACTATATAAGATGCAGAAAACTTTTTAGAAATTATCGATTAAGAGTAAATCCATTGTTTCCCCGAATTGGAGGAGATAAGGGAATTTTTGTTTTAAATATCGAAGAATTAGCTTCCCTTTTTCATTTTCCTGGTCGAGGAGTGGCTCCTGCTGCTTTTGTTCCTCGAGTTGAGGCCAAAAAGGGAGGGGCTCCCCCTAGCTTACCCACAGAGTAAATACACTAATAGCTACGAATACTCTTACTAATAAATACTAAAAACTATTCGTGATCCTTGGTGCGGATATTAGTGTTAATTCGTGTATTTATTATGAATAATGAAATAAATTTTTTTGCTGAAACTAATTTCCGAAACCAGAAAAGAAAATTTGGCATTAAACCCGATGATCGACGTCGGCATATGTATTTAATTGGAAAAACCGGAATGGGAAAAACTGTAATGATGGAAAATATGGCTATTCAAGATATTCAGCAAGGTAGAGGAATTGCTTTTATTGATCCTCACGGGGAAGCAGCCGAAAAATTATTAGATTTTATTCCTTCTTCAAGAGTTAATGATGTAGTTTATTTTAACCCAGCTGATTTAGCATACCCCATTGCTTTTAACGTAATGGAAAAAGTTGATTTAGAGCATAGGCATTTAGTGGCAGGAGGCTTAATGGGCGTATTTAAAAAAATCTGGCCAGATGTTTGGTCAGCTAGAATGGAATATCTTTTGAATAATTCAATTTTAGCTCTTTTAGAATATCCAGGTTCTACTTTATTGGGAGTAAATCGGATGTTTGCTGATCCCGATTATCGAAAAAAAGTAGTAGAGAATATTACTGATCCAGTGATTAAATCTTTTTGGGTTCAGGAGTTTGCTCGTTACCCTCAAAAATTTGAGGCAGAAGCAACTGCCGCTATTCAAAATAAAGTCGGTCAATTTATTTCTGCTCCCTTGGTTCGAAATATCATTGGTCAAGTTAAATCAACAATTAATATGAGAAAAATAATGGATGAAAGAGGGATTTTGATTGCCAACATCTCTAAGGGTAGGATCGGAGAAGACAATTCCCGACTTTTAGGAGCTCTTTTAATCACTAAGTTGCAATTAGCAGTAATGTCTCGGGTAGATATTCCCGAAGAGGAGAGGAGAGATTTCTTTTTGTATGTAGATGAGTTTCAAAATTTTGCTACCGAAGCCTTTGTCAATATTTTATCTGAGGCTAGGAAATATCGGCTATCTTTAATTTTAGCTAATCAATACATTGCTCAATTAGAAGAAATGACATCAATTGGAAGGAGTACTAAAGTTAAAGATGCAATCTTTGGTAATATTGGAACTTTAGTTTCTTTTCGGGTAGGAGCTGAAGATGCCGAATATTTAGAAATGGAATTTGTCCCCGAATTTATTGCCGAAGATTTCGTCAATTTAGCAAAATACAATATTTACTTAAAATTAATGATTGACGGAATAGCAGGTCGTCCTTTTTCAGCTGAAACTCTTCTTCCTCTTGAGAAACTCGAAAAATCAAATAAAGAAAAAATTATTAAGGTTTGCCGAGAGAGATATAGTACTTCTCAGAAAATTGTTGCTGAAAAAATCGGTCGCTGGACAGGAATTTTGAAAATGCCAGAAATTACCAAGCCTACTTCGCCAGTTTTATATGATGCTCAATGTTCCTTATGTGGTAAATCAATAAAAGTTGTTTTTCCTCCAGATGGTACTAGACCAGTTTATTGTAAACCTTGTTTAAAAAAAAGAGAAAGCGGAAAAAGAGAAGCAGTTAAGACTAAACCAACTTCTCTTTCTCAACTAAAGGAAGTAAAGGAAGTTGAAAAAAAGAAACCAATTAGAAAACAGGTAAATATTGGAGAGCTTAAAAAGGTTTTAGAAGAATCTCTTAAAAAAAATGAAGAACCAGAAGATCATAATCCGTCAGCTTATCCTAAAAATGAAAACTCTTAAAGATTTCAATTTTAAGAATAAGTCAGTTTTAGTTAGGTGTGATTTTAATGTTTCCCTTGATAAAAACGGATTAATTTCTGATGATTCCCGGATTAAACAAACTATTCCCACTATTGAATATTTATTGAAAGAAGGAGCTAAGATAATTTTGATTAGCCATCTAAATCGACCCAAAGGCAAGGATCAAAAATATAGCTTAATTCCAGTCTCTCTAAGACTGGGAGAATTATTAAAAAGAAAAATTAAATTTTTAAATGACTGCATTGGAGAGGAAGTTGAAAAAGAAATAGACAAAATTAAAGTAGGAGAGATAATCCTTTTAGAGAATCTAAGGTTTTATAAGGAAGAAAAGGAAAATGATGAAAGTTTTGCTAAGAAATTAGCAAAATTAGGAGAAATTTATATTAATGATGCTTTTGCTGCCTCTCATAGAAATCATGCTTCAATAGCCAGAATACCAAAACATTTACCCTCGGGAATGGGTTTATTGTTAGAAAAAGAAGTTAAAGTCCTCTCCGAAGTTTTAGAGAATCCCTGGCGGCCATTAGTAGCTGTAATTGGAGGAGTGAAAATAGCTACTAAAATCAGGGCAATTGAAAAACTTTTAGAAAAAGCCGATCACCTGCTTTTAGCTGGAGGAATTGCCAACGTTGTTTTAGGAGTAAAAGGAATTTCAATTGGTCAGCCTTTTCCCGAGAAAGAAACAATAAAGAAAATTAAGGAAATTAATTTAACTAATCCTAAACTTCATCTTCCGATTGATGGAGTCATTTCTTTAGGAGATATTAAAAATGGCTTGGAAGAGGGTTATTCAAGAGAAGCTGCTTTGGGAACGGTTAGAGAAGAAGAAAGAGTTTATGATATCGGACCAGAAACGGTTAAAATTTTTTCTGAAATAATCAAATCAGCTAAAATGATAATTTTTGCCGGTCCCTTAGGAATGTTTGAAAATGATAAATTTAAAAAAGGAACTAAAGAAATTGCTGAAGTAATTTCCAGAAATCATTCCGCTTTTAAAATAGCCGGGGGAGGCGATACAATTTCTGCTTTAAATCAATTTAATTTAATTGATAAGTTTGACCATATTTCTACTGGTGGCGGAGCAATGTTAGAATTTTTAGCTGGCGAAAAATTACCAGGATTAGAAGCATT
>CAZBBD010000014.1:0-1679 GCA_964490315.1 uncultured Candidatus Saccharibacteria bacterium | reverse complement strand
TTATGGAAATTAAAAACCTAAAAAAAGCAGCTAAGCGAATTTTAAAAGCTATTAAAAATAAAGAGAAAATTATTCTTTATGGCGATGCTGACATGGATGGGGTAAGTTCAGTGATTATTTTGAAAGAAACAATTAAAAATTTAGGCGGTAAAATTGAAACTATTTATTTTCCAGACCGGGAAAAAGAAGGATACGGAATAAACAAAATAGCCTTAAATTATTTAAAAGATAAAGCTCCAGCCCTATTTATTGTTTTGGATTGTGGAATAGGAAATTTTGAAGAAGCAAAATTGGCTAAAAAATTAGGATTTAGTTTAATAATCATTGACCATCATGAAGTTTTAAATAAATTGCCAGAAGCTGAAATTATTGTTGATCCGAAACAAAAAGGAGATAAATATCCATTTAAGGGGTTAGCCGCTACTGGAGTAGCCTATAAACTTTCTCAAGCTCTCTTCAAGGAAAACATTTCTGAGAGTTTAAAAAAGAATTTTCTTGAGTTGGTAGCTTTAGCTACTATAGCTGATATGATGCCCCAAGAAAGTGAAAATAGAATAATGATTGAAGAAGGATTAGCTTCTTTGGAAAACTCTTTTAGGCCGGGACTGAAAGTTTTTTTTACCAGGCAGGTGGAAAATTATGGAACAATTAGGCAAATTTCTCAAAAAATTATTTCAGTTTTAAATACCGCTGAAGTGAAAAACCATTTAAATGAAGCCTATTTATTGTTAACTTCCGGTTCTATTGAACAAGCTGAAATTTTAGCCAAAGAGCTTATTGAGAAAGGTTATCAAAAACAAGAAAGAGTTAGAGAAATAACGGAAGAAGTGGAAGAAAGAATTTTTAAAAAAATAGACGAGCCAATTATTTTTGAAGGAGACTCTTCTTGGCCCTTAATTTTATTAGGTTCGGTAGCCTCAAGAACTTGTAATCTTCATAAAAAACCAGTTTTTCTTTATAAAATTGGAGAAATAGAAAGTCCGGGAACAGTAAGAACTCCCAAAGGGATAGACGGAGTAAAGGCAATGGGCAGTTGTCAAAAACTTTTAGAAACTTATGGCGGTCATCCGGTGGCAGCTGGTTTCAGAATAAAAAATAAGAACTTAGAAAAATTTAAAGAACGTCTAATTAACTATTTCGCGAATTAAAGCGAATCTTAGCCAAATCAAAGCGAATAAACTATTCGTTAATTAGCTTAAATTTGCTGGAAATTCGTTTAAATTAGCGATGCGGAAGATTATAATCTACACCGATGGAGGCTCCCGTGGAAATCCTGGACCTGCAGCGATTGGAGTAGTTTTTTGTAATGAAAAAGGACAGTTAATAAAAGAGTATTCTGAGTATTTGGGAGAAGCTACTAATAATGAAGCTGAATATCAGGCAGTAATTTTTGCTTTAAAAAAATTTAAAGCTCTTTTTGGAAAAAAATTAGCCAAAAATACAGAAATTGAGCTGAGATCAGACTCCGAGCTTTTAATAAAACAATTAGAAGGAGAATATAAAATTTTAGATTCAAAAATTCAACTTTTATTCTTAGAAGTTTGGAATTTAAAACTCGATTTTAAAAATGCTAAATTTAATCATATTTCAAGAGGAAATAACAAAGAAGCGGATAGGTTGGTTCTTGAAAACTTAGATAGTCAGAAGAGAAGTCAAAAATTGCTTTAGGGCAAAAAGCC
>CAZBBD010000013.1:0-9744 GCA_964490315.1 uncultured Candidatus Saccharibacteria bacterium | reverse complement strand
TAATTTCTATGCAACACACAACTCCAGAAATAAAAAAACTTCTTAATCTCATTAAAAAAAAGAGCAAAATGGTGGCCATACTTGCTCCTTCTTTTCCTGTTGATTTTTCTTATCCTGAGATTGTCGGAATGTTGAAGAGGCTGGGTTTCAGATATGTGGTAGAGGTTTCGGCCGGAGCAATTAAAACAAACCAGCAGCTCCATGCCGTGCGAAAACTTCATCCTGATAAGAGATACATTACCAATCCTTGTCCCAGTATTGTTCGGCTAATTAAAAATAAATATCCGCACCTTGCTCCATTTTTAACTCCAATTGACTCACCGATGATAGCTACGGCAAAAATTGTCGCAAAAAAATACCCGGATTATAAGAAAGTGTATATAGGCCCTTGTTTTGTCAAAAAAGTATAAGCCAAAGAAGATCACCCGGAGTTGGAAATACTAGTTTTAACCTATAAAGAAATAACGGAAGTGTTTAAACTTAAAAATATCTCTCCTAAAAAAAGCGACAAATCTTCTTCCTTTAATATTATTGGCCCAAAAACAAGATTATATCCGATTTCTGGCGGTTTAGCTCAATCGTCTAATCTAACTAAAAAACTTACAGATCCAGAGTATGATGTTATTTCAGGGCCAAAATTAGCAGAAAAAACCATCCAAGAGTTTCCCAATAAACCAGAATTAAAAGTGCTGGATATTCTTTATTGTGAAGGTGGCTGCATAAATGGGACGGGAGTAATTACCAAAGATTCTTTAGACAGGCGTAGACAGAAAATAATTACTTATTGGAATCACGGATAAAATGATTATCAAGACGGAGGAATGGATTTTGAGCTAAACTTTCATTAAACAGCTTCTAACATTACCCAGTAGGGGAAGCAGGCTTGTGAGTCATTCGAGAGACCAAGATGGATGTAAAAAATCGCCAATCCGCCTTTCGGCGGAGGCGGTTTTTTGGTATAATACGGCAATGAATAAAAACAAATCATTTACTTTAATTGAATTATTAGTAGTTATTGCCATTATTGGAATTTTAGCTTCGATAGTTTTGGTTTCTGTAGGAAGTTCGAGAGAAAAAGCTAAAATAGCTAAAGCTCAATTAGAGGTTAAACAGATTTACAATGCTATTGTGATGCTGGAGATGGATACTGGACAATGGCCCGGGCACAAAACTCCTAATAAAATAGAGGGTGGAGCCTCTAATAATGAGATATGCCCGGATCTTTCTCCTCCTGCTGAATGTATGTGTAAGTTAAGCGATGGTGAAGCAGGACTAACTGTCGATGATACTCCTCCTAATTCCTATCCAGGGTGGAGTGGTCCTTATATACAGAGAGTGGTGGATCCTTGGGGAAATGAATATTTTTTGACACGGATTATCAAGTAGGTGGTGACTACGTAGTGGCTGTTGGTTCTTACGGACCAAATGGAGAAGAATGCAACGGGTACGATGCAGACGATATTATTTATATTATTTTAAAGTAAAGATAATCAGATTTTAATCTTATAAATTTAAACAGGTTCTCCTATATAAAAATATAGTATTTTAATTAGAAGAAATTATGGAGCAAAAGACTTTAAAGGAAGAATTTAGTGGATTGATGAAACTTGAAGGAGAAATAAGAGGGGTTGCAATAAAAAGCGACTTAGATTTTATTCTTAAGGAAGAAGGAGAAGAAGGCTTAAAGAAATTAGAAGAAACAATAACTAAACTCGGTTATCCATTGAAACATAAAGAGATAAATTCAATGGATTTTTATCCTTTGGGCTTGGAAGCCATTACCTTTGTCGCTATTAAAAGACTTTTTAATTTTAATGACAAAAAATTTCAGGAGATGGGAGGGTCTGAAGCTAAATGTTCTTTACTTATCAGACTTTTTATGAAATACTTCTATTCAATTGAGAGATTCGCAAAAGAAGTTTCAAAGATATGGAGAGAATATTTTACAGTTGGAGATCTTAAAATAATAGAATTTAATAAAGAGAAAAGATATGTAATTTTAAGGCTTGAAAATTTCCGTTGTCATCCGCTTCACTGCCTTTCTCTTCTGGGCTATTTTCCTACTATAGTTCAGATGATAGTTGGAAGTAAGGCATCTTGTGAAGAAACAAAATGTGTTCATCGGGGGGATAAGTATCACGAATTTTTACTAAGATGGTAGTTTGAAATGAGTACTGTTTTTACCTGGGGGTTGCTCATCTTGTTGAAGGTCAGATTGTTTCTGGCTTTTGTTTTCTAAAGTTTTGGTGGTAACATAAATAAAAGGTCGATGGAGCTTGTTATCAACATTAAAAAAGAAATTAAAAATGAATACAAAATGTATTGTAATAGTTATTTTAGTTATAGTATTGATTGGTTTAGCCAGTTTTACTTATTATTTATACTCAGAGGGAACAAAATGTAAGGCTATAGCAACAGACTTAGGAACTAGATTACAAGAGTGTGGAGCTGGGGTAGATCAGCTTAAAGCCGGATTAAACGAGTGTATGGCTGGAGCTCAAGCCTGCCAAACCCTATTGATCGGCCTTACACAAATACCAGAGTGTGCGCCTTACATTCAGTAGTAGAAGAGAAAGATATTTGTGAAACTCCTCCAATAAAAAATGGGTATTTAGAAATACCCTCTGGACCAGGATTGGGAGCAGCTCTAAATGAAGAAAATCAATAGTCTAAAATTTAGTCTTTAGACTGACTATTTCAAACGGCTTGACCTCAATCCGAATTTTTTTATCCCCCTCAATTTTTATCTCTTTTTCTTCCTCTTCCAATAAATTTATCAGTTTTGCTTCTTTTATCTTTTTAAAGAATTTTATTTCCCCCGTAGTTTTCTCTCCCTTGGTTTCAAAAAATCTCAAAATTACCGCAGCAGAATCTTCAGCTTTTTTGAAAGCAGCCAACACTAAATTTTCCGGTTTGATCTCTAAAAAGGAAGCCCGGGAAGGAAGGGCTTTTTCGCCTGTTCCTCCGGGGCTTTTTTTAGAACGAGGCAATTGAAAACCAATTAATTTATTATTGAACTCCTGAGCTGGTTTAAAGGAATTAGCACTTTTCCAATTTTTTTGATGGGGGAAAAGGGAATAGTAAAAAGAATAGGTTTTAAATTCTTGGGCATCTGGAGTGGGAACAGCAGGCCCTGTGCTTCCGTCCGAGGAGAGCATCTCAATGCTTCTGAGTAAGGTTAGATAAATGTTGCCATCCCTTATTTCATGAGCAGGAAGTCCTTGATTTATTAAAGTCAATCCCTTTTTTCGGTCTGAATAATCTATCCAATTCAGGGAGGGGTATACTCCGCAAGGTTTTTCTGCCCATTCTTTTTTAGGGTTAACATAGTACTGATTGGTGGGTCGAGTTACTACTCCAAATTGGGATTCAGACTGATACTGAGGAGAGTTAATGTCGGTGGAAAATTTTACCCTTATCCTAAGTTGAGGATGCTGATTTTTAATGATAGTTAAGAAATCAATTCGGGGGATTTCGTTGTAAACAACAATTCTCTTGGTAAAGGAAATAAATTTATGCCGCCAGAGTATAGGATTTAGTTTGTGAAGAAGCCGGTAAGGCCATCTCAAAGAGTAATAATCACCCTGGATATTTATTACTCTTCTCAATGGAGATTTCAAGACTTTAAAACTACTTAATTTAAATTCCCCGTATTTTATTCCTTCACCCCCCTCGGTTTTTAAAGGTTTCTCAAAATTTTGACGATGGTAATAGAGATCTCCGATTTCTTCTTCTAAGACCAATTCGTTTCCCTTAGCCAGCCATTTTCTATTTTGAAAAATATCAATTAGTCCGGTAGAAGGGTCCACTTTTAATTTAAAGAATTTATTTTGGATGGTATTTCCAACAATTTTTATTTTTGGGCCAGAAGAAACTCTCGGTTTTCTTTTTAAAATCCGATAAGTCCTGTAGCCTAAAGGAGGAACGCTTGCCATAAAGCCAATTTTTAGAGTTTGATAAGAATCGTCCGAGTAGCGAGTAAATTCCAGTATTTCTATTTCTAATTCTTCGCTTTCAGACTTTAACCCCAAGATTTTTTTGTATTTTCCCTGATTAAAAGTTAATTCTATCTCTACCCAATTTTTTACTTTCCAAGAAATAGGGTTAAATACGATGATATCTTCTTGGGTTTTTAATTTCCGCGAAATCATTGAAAGAACACTGAAAAGAATTTCAGAAAGATGGATTTGCAAAAAAGAGAAGTTTCTTTTCAGTTCTTCATAGCATTCATCAATTCCTGTTCCCGGAACTACGTCGTGAAAAGCTCCGAATAGTATTTTCTTCCAGCTTTCTTTAAGTTTGTTTTGAGGGTAGAAAAGACCCAGCAGCCAGCCAACAGTAGCCCAATTTTCACAGGTCAATATTAGGTTTTCGTATTTTCTTAATTCTTGTTTAATCCAAATTCTACTAGAGGAATTGTTGGGAAAAACCTCTGAGTATTTTCCAGAATAGAGTTCTCCTTTTCTGGTTTTTAGGTTTTTTGGGGCTGTTTCTACTTTCTCAAAAAAATCAGAGGATTTGGCAATTTTGATTTTTGAATCTCGGTGGGTTTTATTCCAGTTTTTTACCACCTTACTGGTTTCGGGCTGGGGGAGGGTAACCCCGCTTCCCGAGGGCATCAAGATATGGGAAGTAGTTGCTACTTTTTTTAACTCTTGGTAAGTTTCCTCTAATTTAGTTAAGTCTAGTCCGGCTCGGTAGCCCTGGGACATCCAGTGAGCTAAGATTTTTGTTCCATCCAATCCCTGCCACCAAAATTCAGAAGGTTTATTTTTATCTACTCCTCGCCTGAAGGCAAAATATTTATATCCTGATTTTTTATAAATTTGAGGAAGTTGGGCATTGAAGCCGAAACTATCAGCTCCCCACATTACCGGCACTCCAATCCCAAATTTTTCTTTCAGGTATCTCTTTCCTACCAGAATTTCTCTGACTAAAGTTTCTCCTTTAGAAAGCATGGTATCGGCCATTAAATACTCTCCATCAGCAATTTCTATTTTTCCTTCTTTTATAAATCTTTTAATTTTTGCAAAGAGGACAGGGTTTCTTTTTTCGATTTCCTCCAATAAATAAACCTGCTCAATTAAAAATTTGTAGTCAGTTTTTTCTATCAACTCTACTGCTTTTTTTAGAATAAGCCCAATATTGATATAAAAATAATCTTCTTTGGAAAAAACCCAAACCGCATCATAGTGGGTATGGGGGACAAGATAAATTGTGTCAATCCTTCGACTTTGCTCAGGATTGGCCTGAGCTCGCCGAAGGCCAATTTTTTTATGGTTAGAGGACATATTTTTTAATAGCTTCTGTCCAACCCTGAGGCCCAATTTTTTTTATTTTAATTAAGCCAGAAACCCCCTTTATATTTGCGTCCCAAATTCCAGGAGGTTTTTGAACTAAAATCGGCAAATCTACTTTTTTTAATAAAGAGAGATCGTTTTGGCTGTCTCCCAGCCCTATTGTTTTTATCTTATCACCTTTTTTCTTAAAAAGAGAGCTTAAAATTTTTACCGCTTTTCCTTTATCTCTGCGGAGAGAAGAGGCACTATAGAACCTTCCTCCAAATTGAACTTGAAGCCCCTCTTTTTTTAGTTCTCTAATTATCTTTTTTTCTTGGTCCTTGTTTTCAATCATAAAAGTTTCATTGTATTCTCTTTGCTTGGCTAATTCAGCCAGAGAGAGTTTTAATCCAGTGATTTTTGCCACTTCTTTTGGCCCCAGATCGCCAAACCCCATAATGTTACATTTTAATTTTTTCTGGACTTTTTTAATTTTTTTTCTGATTTTAAAATAAGACATTCCTAATTCAATTACTTGATAGTTTGATTTTATTTTTTGATAAGGAAAATAAAAAGAAAAATAATTTTTTGGAATAAAAATAGCCCCTCCGTTTTCAACAATAAAAGGGTCTTTAATTTTAAATTTTTTTTGATAGTATTCGTTTTCAGCCCTGGTTTTGGCGGTGCAAAAAATAATTGGAATTTTCCTCCTTTTCAACTCTTTGATTAAAGGTAAAGTTCTTTGATAAGAATAAGTGACGGGATCAAGCAGGGTTCCGTCTAAATCAGTAAAGATAATTATTTTTAATTTCCTTTCCATAATTACTCTATTATATCATAAAAATAACTAACCGTGGGCAGCGGAAGCTAAATTTAGGCAGTTGTCTATCCAGATAAGCTGCTGTCCTTGTTGCGTCAGATATGGCGAGGGTTTTTCTCGGACTTTTGTTTTATAGGAGATTTAGGGTATAATAAAATAATATCTTAAAAGAAAATAAAAATTTAATATGAAAATCTCTCCAGACAAACTTAAAGAACTTTTAATCCAGCCCGGCTTTATTAACAAAGCCGATTTTGAGATGGCTCAAAAAGAAGCTAAAAACAAAAAGAGAGCATTAGAAGAGATTTTAGTAGATAAAGAACTAATTAAAGATGAACAGTTGGGGAAATTAATTGCAGAAGATTTTGGGCATAAGTTTATTAATTTAAGAAAAGAAGCCATCCCGGAAGAAATTATTAGGATTGTTCCTGAAATGGTAGCTAAAAATCAGCAGATTATCATTTTTGATAAAACTAAAGAAGGGTTGAAGATTGCTATGGCCGACCCATTAAATTTTGAAATGATTGATTGGTTGAAAAGAAAAACCGGAGAAAAAATAATTCCTTATTATGCCACCCCTACAGATATTAGAAATGCTTTAAAATATTATCGAAGAGAGCTTAGAAAAACCTTTGAAAAGATTATTAAAGAGCAAGCAGAAAAAGTCAAGGCAGGAAAGGTTAGAGCCGGAACTGTTCCCGTTATTAAAATAGTTGACACTTTAATTAAATATGCTTATGAAAACAGAGCTTCAGATATTCATATTGAACCCTTAGCTGAAGAAAGCAAAGTTCGGTTTAGAATAGACGGAGTTTTACATAATGTTTTAACTTTGCCAAAAGACATCCATAATTTAATTGTCACCCGGGTTAAAGTTTTATCTAAATTAAGAACCGATGAACATTTCGCTGCCCAGGATGGTAAATTTACGGTTAAATTTGGAAAAGAAAAGTTCGACATCAGGGTTTCTATTATTCCAGTAACTGAAGGAGAAAATATTGTAATGAGATTATTATCAGAGATAGCCAGAAGGTTTACTTTGGAAGAATTGGGGTTAATTGCCAAAGATTTAAGAAAAGTCAAAGCAGCTATTAAAAAACCTTATGGAATGATTTTAGCTACAGGTCCTACTGGGTGCGGCAAAACTACTACTTTGTATGCAATTTTGAGAATATTAAATAAACCTGAGGTAAATATTTCTACTATTGAGGACCCGGTGGAGTATGATATGGAAGGGGTGAGTCAAATTCAGATTAATCCCAAAACTAATTTAACCTTTGCTAAGGGCCTAAGATCAATTGTCAGACAGGACCCAGATATTATGATGGTTGGAGAGATTAGAGACAATGAAACTGCTGGCATTGCTATAAATTCTGCAATGACCGGTCACTTGGTTTTATCCACTATGCATGCCAATACCGCAGCCACTAATGTTCCTCGACTAATAGACATGGGGATTGAACCATTTTTGGTTTCTTCTTCAGTTAATATTATTGTAGCCCAAAGATTGGTTAGAAAAACTTGTATGAAATGCCGGGAAAGTTATGAGGTAACTAAAAACCAAGTAAAAAAACTAGGTTTATCTAAAGAACTAATCAAAAAGACTTTTAAAGGAAAAGAAAAAATAAGAGTCTATCGAGGGAAGGGTTGTAGAGCTTGTGTTAATGCTGGTTATTCTGGAAGAATCGGCATCTTTGAGGTTTTGGAGATGGAAGACAATATTAGAGAACTAGTGATGAAGAAAGCCAACGCTGACCAGATTCAAACCCAAGCTATTAAAAACGGAATGACTACTATGACAGAGGATGGTCTGGAGAAAGTGCTTTCTGGAATAACAACCCTCGAGGAAGTAATTCGAGTAACAAGAGAATAATAAAGTAAATATTTATTATGCGGTCAAAAACCCCAGAATACAAAATAACTGAAATAATTTCTGTAGCTTCTCATCAATTGAAAGCTCCTCTTTCGGTGATAAAAGGATATCTTGAAGTATTAATTTCAGAGGATTTTGGTAAGTTAAACCTAAAACAAAAGGAATATTTAGAGGATACCCTTGAAAATACCGAAAGAATGATAAGATTAGTAAAAGACCTTTTAAATGTTTCCCAAATTGAGGAGGGAAGAATGCAATTTGATCCCCACCCTTCTAGTTTAGAAAAAATTACTAAAGAAGCAATAAGAGAGTTTGCTTTGCTTGCCCGAGCTAAAAACTGTACCCTTTCTCTTGAGGTTTTGGGTAAGATCCCCTTATTAAACATTGATCTTCTAAAAATTAAACAAGTAGTTAACAATTTTATTTCTAATGCCATTGAGTATAATAAAAGAGGGGGGAAGGTGGAGGCAATACTGCAGAAAAAAGGGAAAAAGGTAATATTTTGCTGTGAAGATACCGGAATCGGTATTTCTAAGAAAGAGCAGAAGAAAATCTTTAAGAAGTTTTATAGAAGCGAAAAAGCAATGACCATAATTACCGGAGGTTCCGGTTTAGGGCTTTTTATTTCAAAAGCAATTGTCGAAAAAAGTGGAGGAAAAATCTGGTTTAAGTCCGAAAAAGACAAAGGAAGCACCTTTTGTTTCTCTCTCCCCATTAAAGCTAAAATTAAAAAAATATGACTCCAAAAATTTTAATTATAGAGGATGATAAATTCTTACTAAAACTTTATAGCGATAAACTCCGTGGGGAGGGTTTTGAGGTTTCAGGATCTCTTACTGGGCAAGAAGGATTGAATAAGATTTCTGCTGAAAAACCAGATTTACTAATTTTAGATTTGGTTTTGCCGGGGAAAAACGGCTTTGAAGTTTTAAGTGAAATAAAGCTTAACCCAAAAACAAAAGGTATCCCGGTGATTGTTATAACCAATTTGGGGCAAGAATCTGATATTAAAAGAGGGTTAGAATTAGGGGCAGCAGCTTATTTAGTTAAATCCGAATTTTCAATGAATTCCTTATCTAGGACAGTCAAAGAACACTTAGTAAAAACAAAGAAAAAATAAGAACATGCGACTTACTCTTCCTTTTTTTAATCGGGTGCCTTTCTCAGAGAAGGTTTTGTTTGCTAAGAATTTGGCTTTAATGATTAAAGCTGGTTTTCCTCTCCGGGAGTCAGTAGCTACTATTCAAGAACAGTCCAAGAGCAAAAACTTTAAAAAAATTTTAGATGATGTCATAAAAAGCATTGATAACGGTCAACCTTTAGCTGTTAGCCTCTCTCGTCATGCCGGTGTATTCGGCAATTTATATATCAACATGATTAGAGTTGGCGAAGAGTCAGGAACCCTGGAAGAAAATTTAAGACGTTTAACTTTACAACTTGAAAAAAGCCAGGCCCTGAAAAGAAAAGTCCAGGCAGCCATGCTCTATCCCTCAATTATTTTGGGGATGGTTATTGTTTTAAGTATTGGTCTTATTTACTTTGTTTTACCAAAGATAATTCCGGTTTTTAAGTCTTTGAATGTTAAACTTCCTTTGGCTACCAGAATTTTAATTAAACTCAGCGAATTTACCCAAAATTATAGTCTGTTTATTTTAATAGGTATAGTAGGGCTAGTGATAACTTTATTTTTACTCTCTCGGTTTCATTCGGTGAAATTGCAAATTCATAAATTTATCTTAAAAATTCCAATTACTGGTACAATTTCCAGAAAT
>CAZBBD010000012.1:0-9794 GCA_964490315.1 uncultured Candidatus Saccharibacteria bacterium | reverse complement strand
ATAACCAAGCTGGCCAGGAAAGAATCCAGCCTAAGGGTTGAAAAATCATTCCAAATAATCCAGAAATGAATCCTAAAATCATAATATAGGGCAAAAAGGGAACAATTAAAATATTAGTTAGAGGAGCGATTTGAGAAAAATAACCAAAATTAAAAATTAAAATTGGTAGGGTAAAAATTTGGGCAGCTAAAGTTAAAGAGAGGATATCTTTAAAATTTAAAATATTAGGAATTTTTTTAAACCAGCCTTGAATCCATTTTTGAAAAATCGGAAAAAGATAAATTATTCCCATCATTGCTAAAAATGATAATTGAAAACCAACATCCAGTTTTAAGAGCAAGGGGTTTTGAACCAGCATTACTGCTGCAGCAAAAACAATTGCCTGTGAAGAGACATTCATCCTTCCTAAATACTGAGCTAAAAGAAACAATCCGCCCATTATTCCAGCCCGAATAGCAGAAGGTTGGAGACCGGTCATTATAATAAAAAAAGTGATTAAAATTATAGTGAAATAAAAAGCCTGCTGCCTCCATAGACCCAAACCAATTAATAGAGTCATTAATATAGCAGTTAAAATAGCTACATGCATTCCGGAAATGGCGGTTAGGTGTCTCACTCCAGAAATATTTAATTTATTTTTCCATTCTTCAGAAATTTTTCTTTTATCTCCTAAAATTATTGCCCCTAAAATTGAGCTTTGAGGCGGAGACAAATTTCGGTAAATACTCTCTCTTAATTTATTTTTAAAAGATAAAATTTTAGCATAAACAAAATTTCCCTGGTTTCTTTCTATTGGTTCAATTTTTGGAAAATAGATTACAGAATAAATTCCATCTTTAGCTAAATAATTTTTATAACTAAAATCCTCAAAAGTTTGAGGAGTTTTTAATTTTCCTGTAATTTTTAATTTATCTCCGTATTGATATTCTGGATAGCGATTAACTGTTACTAAAACTTTCCCATCTATCTTTTCTGCCTTAACTGTTAATTTTATATTGTTCTCTCTTATGTCTGGTTCTTTGACAACTTGTCCAGTTAAAGTAATTTCTTCTTGATCGTTAAGGTTTCTTAATTCATTATTGATAATTTTTGATTCAGTTTGTTGATATCGGGAAATTCCAGCTACTAAAAATAAAATGCAAAACCCCATTACTACAAACTTTTTATATTGCCAGAAGATTGAAATTAATAAAATTCCTAAAATTAATCCCCCACCTATTATAAGCAGGTGGGGAGTGAAAATTGAGCTTAAAAAAATTCCTCCAATAAATGAGAAGCAAAAATAGAGAAAAATCTTTGATTTGGTCATTTACCAAGCCCGCTTTAGCGGATGAAGGTGAAGATGAGAACAAAGTTCTCATCGCCTAAAAACCAGTAGCTATTACCGTAACTTTTATTTCTCCTTTTTTCAGAATTTCTGACTGGACTGCTCCAAAGATTACTTTAGCCTCAGGATTAATCTCTTGGGTAATTACTTCAGCTACCCGATCAATCTCGGAAAGACTAATATCTTTGCCCCCAGAAACATTAAATAAAATTCCTTTTGCTCCTTTTAAAGAAATGCCGATCAAGGGAGAATTAACTGCTTCGATTGCTGCTTTCTCAGCTCTTTTCTCGCCTTTGGCTTTTCCTATCCCGAAAATAGCTGACCCTGAATTTTTCATAATTGATTTAACATCGGCAAAATCAACATTAATGATGCCGGGAAGCAAAATTAAATCAGAAATACTTTGAACTGCTTGCTTTAAAATATCATCACAAAGCCAAAAGGCATTTACAATAGAAATATTTGGGTCTAAAATTGTCAGAAGTCTGTCATTAGAAATTGAAATTAAACTATCCACTTTTTCCTTTAGTTTTCTTTGGCTCCTCTCAGCAATTTTTTGACGAAAAGCACCTTCAAAAGAAAAAGGCTTAGTTACCACTGCTACGGTTAAAGCTCCTGAATTTTTAGCTATTTCAGCCACAACTAAGGAAGCTCCAGAACCTGTTCCTCCACCTAATCCGCAAGTAACAAAAACCATATCTGAATCTTTCAAAATTTCTGCGATTTCTGCTCTATTTTCTTCAGCTGCCTTTCTGCCAATTATTGGATTCATTCCGGTTCCTAAACCTTGAGTTAATTTTTTCCCAATTCTCAATTTCAAATGAGCTTTAGTTTTCTGAAGGTCCTGAGCATCGGTATTAACAGCTATTAGTTCTACTCCTTTAATTTTGCATCTCATCATTCTTGATACAGCATTTGAACCAGACCCTCCAACTCCAACTACTTTTATTTTAGTATTTGATATCATGGAATAAAAATTCTAAATATTTTTTTTATTTTAGCCATCATTCCTTTTCCGAAAGTTGGACTCCATCCGCCTCCTGGCCCTTTTTCTTCTTCTAAATCAATTCCTTTTAAAACTAAACCGCAAATTGTAGCTAAATTTGGATTTTCTTCTAAATTTAGAAATCCTTTAGGCCTCCTAACTCGACAGGATAATTTCAATTCTTTTTTGGCTAATTCTGAAATCTTTGGTAAATTAGAACCCCCACCGGTTAAAACTATGCCAGCTGGTAATGATTTCTGACGAGAAATTTTCTTTAATTCTTTATTTATTTCTCCAAAAATTTCTGAAATCCTAGCCTCAATAATTTTAGTCAACATTTTCTGAGAAAAAACCAAAGGTTCTTCTCCGCTTATTTTAATTTTTTCTTTTTTATTCCCGCCCTTTAAAAAACAGGAGCCATATTCAATTTTTATTCTCTCGGCAATGTTAGTGTCTATTTTAAAACCAATAGCAATGTCATTAGTAATATGGCTAGATCCAATCGGCAAAATGGCTAAATGAATTAAATCTCCTTCTTCAAATACTGCTAATCCCGTGGTCCCCGTTCCAATGTCTAAAAGGGCTACCCCTAATTCCTTTTCGCGTGAATTAAGGCAGGCTCTGGCAGCAGCTAAGGGAGAAGGAACTAAATCTGCAATTCGAAGATTAGAACTTAAAACTGCCTGGGTTAAGTTTTTTAAATAAGGGGTGAATCCACCTAATGCTAAAACTTCAGCTTCCAATCTTACCCCCTCCATTCCTAAAACTTCCTTTATTCCTCTTTCGTCGTCAACAATAAATTCTTTAGGAATAACATCAAAAATTTCTTTATTTGGAGGAAGAGAAAAAGTTTGGGCAGCTTGCAAAACTCTATCTATATCCTCTTTTGAGATTTTTTGGTCAGCCCTGGAAACTGAAACTAAACCATGGGAGGAAATAGAAAATATATGACTTCCTCCAATATTAACATAGGCTGAATCAATTCTTTGGCCCGATTCCCTTTCAGCTTTATCAAGAGCAGATTGAATAATTTCAGAAACTTTCTCAACATTAATTATTACTCCTTTTCTAACTCCGGCTGATGGCTCTCGAACCTGACTTAAAACTTCCAATTCCGAATTTGGAGTTTTTTGAGCAACCAGAATTTTTATAGTATTAGTTCCAATATCCAGACCGGTTATAATAGATAGCTTAGCCATATTGCAAGAGGTAGTAATTTTGTTTCTCTTCCGCTAATTTTGCAGCTTCCTTTGATTTTTCATGGTTATATCCTAAAAGATGCAAAATTCCATGAATTAAAATTCGAGCTAACTCTTTTTCAAAAGTAGTTTCAAATCTTTTGGCATTTTTCTTAATCTCTCTCAGACAAATTACTATTTCTCCTAAGCCCTGAATTTTTTGAAGGGGACCAACTTTAAACTTTTTTAATAAAGCTTTTGATTCTGGAAAAGATAATACATCTGTAACTCGATTTTCTCCTCGATATTTTTTATTCAGCTCCCTTATTCTTCCCTGGCCAACCAAAGCAATTGATAGTTCAGCTTTTTCTTTATTTTCTTCTTTTAAAACAATTTTAGCAACTTTTTTTAAAAATTCCTCGTCAATAGAAACGGTAGTTAAATTATTAACCTCAACCATATTTTACTTTAAAAAACCAAAGTAATTGTGTATTCTACAATCCTTGTTTGGCTCCCTTTGCTCTTTTAACAAACTCTTCTCGTAATTCATCGGCTTTGGTTTTATCAAGGCCAGGTAGTCGTCCCTCAGCCCCTGCTCCACCAATTCCTCTTCGGCCGTAGTTAACAGCACTTAAACCGGCAGTTTGGATTTGAAGATCACTTAATCCCAAAATTCTAGCCAGTATCCCTCGGTAAATATCTATGTTTTGAATTCTTTCATAAGGAATAGATATATATTTCTTCCAGATGACGCCCTTTTCGATCTTTACCGCATCTTCTGTTAGTTGATAACCCCAGAAGCGATAAGTTAATTTTGCCCAAATATAGCAAAAAACAATATATAAAATAAAGACAAAAAGTAACCATCCCCAAAAGCCCCCTATTCCTGCAATTTTAGCTAAAGATCCTCCTATATAAATGCCAGCAAAAATAAAAACTATTAAACCCATACCAAAAAACTGAAAAAAGAATATCCAAACTACTTTAGGATCTAATTTTTGCATAAAATTAAGAAAAATAATTAACCTTTCCGACCTTTTATTTAGAAGGAATTAATAATTCTTTAACTATTTTACTTACTGTTGCGCCTTCAGCCTTTCCTTTTACTTGGGGCATTAGCTCTGACATTACTTTACCCATATCTTTAGGTTCTACAGCCCCAGTTTTTTCAATTGCAGTTTTTACTAATTTTTTAATTTCATCTTCGGAAAACTGTTCTGGTAAATATCTTTTTAAAATTTCTATTTCTTTTTTCTCTTTTTCTGCCAAATCTTTCCTTTCTCCCTTCTCATATTCTACAATCGACTCTTTCCTTTTTTTAATTTCAAAGGAAATCACCTCTACTATTTCTTCGTCTAATAACTGGCTGTCTTTCTCCAGTTCTTCTTCTTTTAGTTCTGGTTTTTCCTTGTTTAATTTATATCTCTTCTCTTTTTCTTTATTCAAAATAGCAGCTAAAAGCATCCTTAAAACCAGGGATTCCAATTCCTGTTTTTTCTTCACTACTTCATTTAAATCCTTCTGAATTTTCTCTTTTAACGACACCATTATTTTGATTTGCCTAATTTTCTTAATTTTTCGTATTCTTTTTTCAATTCTTCCCTTCTCAATGCGGCTCTTTTTTTCATCTGATTAGACTTTTTTCTTCTTTTAAACCGAGTTTTTCTAACTCGAACTAAAATACTGCTTTCCCGAATTGCTTTAGTAAAGCGGTGAACTAAAGATTGAGTAGTTTCCCGATTTTGTTTTTTTATCTCTATGCCCATGGTAATTTTTTCCCTCCGATTAAATGTAAATGTAAATGCTCTACGGTTTGGCCAGCATTTTCCCCGATATTGATTATCAACCTATAACCTTTTTCAGAAACCCCTTCTTTCCTAGCTATTTTTTGAGCAACTAAAAATAACTCCCCTATTAATTCTTTATCTTCTTCTTCTAAGTGGTCAACTGTAGGAATATGCTTTTTGGGAATAATCAAAAGATGAATTGGAGCTACGGGTTTAACGTCTCTGAAAGCTAAGAATTTATTATCTTCATAAATAATGTCAGCCGGCATTTCTTTATTTATAATTTTACAAAAAAGGCAACTCATTTTTTTAGACGTTTCTCCATTTCTCTTATTATTTTTTTAAATTTAACTATTTGCTGTTTTCCCGTAACCATGTCTCTAATAATTATTGTTTCTTCTAAAGCTTCTTTTTGCCCGAAAATTAATGCATATCTCACCTCTAATTTGTTAGCTTGAGCTAACTGAACTTTTAGAGAGTCTCGGCTAAAAGATTCAGCAATTGGAATTTTTACTTTTCTAAAATCCTCCATTAATCTAAAACTCTTCCTTTTAGCTAAATTTCCAAGTTGAGCTAAAAAAATTTGAGGTTGGGTTATTGAGAGAAATCGAACAGTCTTAGTTTTTATTATGTTTATAATTCTCTCTATCCCAGCCGCCCCTCCACAGGCCGGAGTAATTTTTCCCCCCAAAGCCTTCATTAATCCATCATATCTTCCTCCAGATGCCAAGGCGCCGGTTTTTTTCCCTTCTTCAGTGTTTTCAAAAATCTCAAAAACAGTCTTTGTATAGTAATCTAAGCCCCTAACCAAATAAGGATTCAAACGATAAGGTAATTCAATTTCATCTAAAAATTCTAAAACCTGTTTAAAGTGATTTTTACACTCGTCACAAAGATGATCAATTCCTTGAGGAGCTTGGCTGATTATTCTTTGACATTTTTCTTCCTTACAGTCCAAGATTCTCAAAGGATTTTCTCTAAGCCTTCGTCGGCAATCAGCGCACAAAGCAGACTCCCTGGATTTAAAATAACTAACCAAAAGTTTTTTATAATAAGGTCGGCACTGATTATCTCCAATGCTGTTTATCTCAACTATTAAATCTTTTATCTTAAGTTCTTTTAAAACATTGTAAAGAATTTGAATAATTTGGACGTCGATTACTGGATTTTCTTCTCCTAAAATTTCAAAACCAAATTGCCAAAACTGACGATACCTGCCAGCCTGGGGTTTTTCATATCGAAAATAGGGACCAAAATGCCAAAATTTAACTGGCTGAGGTAAATTTTGCATTCCGTGTTCAATGAAAGCTCTAACTATTGGAGCTGTTCCTTCGGGTCTTAAGGTCAAATAATCACCTCCTTTAGTTCTTAAATTATACATTTCTTTCCCCACAATATCTGTAGCTAATCCAATTCCTTTTGAAAAAACTTCAGTTTCTTCTAAAATTGGAGTTTCAATTTTTCCAAACCGATAAAAATTAGCTATGTTTTCAACGGTATCATAAATCTTTTTAAGATATTTCTGCTCATTAGGTAAAATATCATGCATCCCGGTAGGAGACTGAAACTTTAATTTTTTACTCATATGCAGGAATTTTAAATTTAGCTAAAGCATCTAAGGGCCAAGCTCTAAAAAGAACTCGACCAATAATGTTTTCCTCAGATAAAGGTCCCCAACGTCTGGAATCAGAAGAATAAAGCCGGTTGTCTCCTAAAACAAAATATTCATTTTTCTCCAAAGAAACTTGAATTTCCCCAGGGGTTTGAACAGATAAAGGAAGGTAATTTGATTCATCTAAAACCCGAGCCGCAACGAAGGGTGAAGAAGAAGATTTATTTTCTTCGCCTATTTGGCTTTCCTCCTCGTTAAAAATCATTATTTTGCCATCTTCAATCGTTATCGTTTCTCCAGGAAGCCCAACAATTCTTTTAATATAACGCATAGAGGGATTTTGAGGATATCTAAAAACTACTACTTCGCCTCTTTGAGGAGACCTAAGTCGGTAAGAAACTTCATCTATAATTAAATAGTCACTATTTTCAAAATTAGGCTCCATTGATTGTCCTCTAACTAAAAAAGGCTGAAATAAAAAATAACGAATAGGAATAACTATTGCTAAAGCAATAATAATGATTTTGGTAATTTCCCAAAGGAAAGAAAAGAAGTTTCTCATAGACCGAGCCCGCCCTAGATGGGCGAAAGTTAAGACGAGAACGAAGTTCTCATCGCCTACCAAACCCCGTAACAACGGGGTGAAGGTGAAGATGAGGAAGAACCCCCCCTTCGCCACTTTTTTTATTATAACGAATTTGTGTATTATATCAAGCTTTGTGTGATATGCTATTTTTTATTTTAAAAACAGGATGTATAATAAATTAATGAAATTAATTGTTGGTCTTGGTAACCCTGGTCAAAAATTTCAGAAAACCCGACACAATATCGGCTTTAGAGTAGTTGATGAATTTGTAAAGAGAAATAGTTTTCCTATTTTTAAACTTTCAAAAAGAGATAAATCCTTAATCTCAGAAGGGTTTTTTAATAATCAAAAAATTATTATTGCCAAACCCCAAACTTTTATGAATCTTTCCAGTAAAGCAGTCAAATTACTAAATACTAAATACAAGGTACAAGACACTAACCTCTGGGTTATTCATGATGATATTGATTTACCTTTAGGAAAAATAAAAATCGTGGAAAATCGGGGAGCAGCTGGCCACAAGGGCGTTCAGTCAATTATTGAGGAATTGAGCACAAAAAATTTCATCCGCTTCCGAGTCGGGATAAAACCAACAATGTCAATATTTTCTACGATCGTAGAAAATGTTGACAAATTTGTTCTTAAAAAATTTAATAAAGGAGAAGAAGAAATCGTAATGAAGGTTATTGGAAAAACAGTTGAAGCAATTGAGGTAGCGATAAAAGAAGGCATAGAAAAAGCAATGAATAAATTCAACAAATAAAAAAACCGGGCCTTACTTGAGGATTTTAAGTTTTCATTTTATTTAAAATTAAAAAGCCCAGTTGAAAACCCTGGGACTAAAACTATTTTGCCCTCCAGCCTACCTGCAAGTGCCATAGGTTTTGAGCAAAAGCTTAAACCCATAACTAAGGCCCTAAGTTTAAGGAGGGATTACTTAGTTTTTGTCCCCCCCACCGCTACAATGTAGTGGTGGGGGGCAAGCCGCTTGCAGATAGACTGGAAGGTAAAATTGACAAAGCACTTTAATACTATATTATAATTTAGTTTAATGAATTTGTCAAGGGTAGCTATTGATAAGGTCCTAATTTGTAGTGTCACCCCCTACTTTTTGGAAAAGGGGAATTTTTGGTTTGAAAAAAATTTAAAAAAATCTTGGAGATAAGGAAAACCCAGTCTTTTTTTAAAGACAATACTTATTATTTAGAAAAAAATCAAAATATAAATTTTTCTCAATTTTTAAGAAAATTAGACGAAATTGGTTATGAAAAAGTGCTGCAAGTTTCAGCTCCCGGAGAATTTTCTCAAAGAGGAGGAGTTATCGATGTTTTTCCAATCAATATAAATTACGCTTTGCGATTTGAATTTTTTGGAAATTCCGGGGAGCCGGAAATATTTTAGGAAAGGAATAATCAGGAAATATAAATCAGGTTGGCTTAAATTTATATTGCCAGATGCTATCTGAAGCAATTGAGAAAATGAAAAAGAGCCAGATTTCTTAACCTGGCCCTTTATAATATTCTTTACCAACGACTTCCTTTATTGAAAATTCCACATCCATTTTTTCTAATGGTTTTAAATCATTTATTGAGATACCGAAACTTCGATAGAGAAGAACATCCAAAGCATTTCTTAATTTCTCGCTGAATTCGCAATTAAGTTTATACTCAACATCATTCGTTATTTCTCGCTCGAATTGCTCATATAGTGTTAGTCCTAAACCTTCTTGTTTTTCTTCTAAAAGGCGGGTAAGCTCTAGGATGAGTTTTTCTTTTTGAAAGCTTAATAAGAAACCAGCCCCCTGGACACCTTTTTCTAATTTATTGAGAAAACTTTTCAAAATCATCTCAGTCATTATATCTCCTCCTTTCTTCTATTTTATATTTTGGAAAGGTTCAATTCCCTCCACTTAAAAAATATAATACTTAATCAAAAAAGTCAAATTTTTGAATTTTTAAAAATTGATGTTATAGTTTATTAAATAATGAATGAAGAAATAAAAACTATTAGTATAAAAGACGAAAATTATCCGAGACTTCTAAAAGAAATTAAATATCCGCCAAAAGTTCTTTATATAAGAGGGGAAGTTTTATCTAATGAAAATTGTTTTGCCATAGTTGGCACCAGAATGTATTCTTCTTACGGAAAGCAAGTGGCCTTAGAAATTGCTGGAGGTTTAGCTGAAGCAGGACTAACTATCGTTTCTGGATTAGCACCAGGAATTGATACCTTTTCACATCAGGCAACTTTAGAAAGGGGGAAAAGAACAATTGCTGTTTTGGGTACTGGAATAGATGAAAAAAGTATTTACCCAAAAGA
>CAZBBD010000011.1:0-9991 GCA_964490315.1 uncultured Candidatus Saccharibacteria bacterium | reverse complement strand
ACAAATTTTCTCTTTACTTAGAAAAAATTGGGGGAAGGATTTAATCAAAAAACTAAGCAAAAACCCCTTACCATTAATTACTACTTTTTTTACTCCAGCCTTTATGGCTGATTTTTTTAATTATCCGGGAGAAATTTTTTGCATTATTTGTGATGCTGACATTTCCAGAACCTGGGTTTCTTTAAATCCAAAATTAAGTAAGATTAAATATTTTGCTCCTAATATCAGGGTGGCAGAAAGACTAAAACTTTACGGAATAAAAGAGGAAAATATTTTTTTAACCGGTTATCCTCTACCTTTGGAAAATATTGGTTCAGAGCAAATGGAAATTTTGAAAGAAGATTTGAAATACCGGATTTTAAATTTAGACCCTAAAAAAAGATATTTTGAAAAATATAAGATATTGGTTGAGAAAAATTTGGGCAGGTTGCCTCAAAAAGCTGACCATCCGTTGACCATAATATTCTCAGTGGGAGGAGCCGGAGTTCAAAAGGAAATTGGAATTAAAATTTTAAAAAGTTTAGCTAAGAAAATTAAAACTAAAGAAATCAAAATAATTTTATCAGCCGGGATTAGAGAAAAAGTTAAAAAATATTTTGAAGAAAACATAGAAAGATTAGGGCTAAAAGGCAATGAAAATATTGAAATAATTTTTGAAAAAAATATCGTAAGTTATTTTCAAAAATTTAACAAAGTTTTAAGAAAAACCGATATTTTGTGGACAAAACCCTCAGAACTCTCTTTTTATTCTGCCTTGGGTTTGCCAATTATTATTGCTCCTCCCGTTGGTTCTCAAGAGGAATTTAACAAAAGATGGCTTTTAAAATCTGGTTTTGGAGAGCTTCAAGAAAATCCAAATTATACAAATCAGTGGCTTCCCGATTTAATAAACCGAGGATATCTGGCCGAAGCTTCAATGGAAGGGTTTGTGGAGGGGGAAAGATTAGGAACTTTAAAGATTAAAAATATAATTTCAAAATGTCCTGGTTAATAGTTGCCATTTTAGCTTACTTAATTTTTGCTATCGTTTATTTGATAGATAAATATCTTTTAGGCGGCCCAATTCCCAGCCCAAAAGTTTACGCTTTTTATGTTGGAACACTGGGGATTTTAGTTTTGATTCTTGCTCCCTTTGTAGGATTTTATATCCCAGAAATTAAGCAAATTATTTTAAGTCTCATAGCCGGAGCTATTTTTATTTATGCCCTATTCTGGTTTTATAAGGCTCTTCAAAAATATGAAGCTTCTCGAGTGGTACCGGCTATTGGAGGATTAGTTCCGTTCTTTACTTTTGGATTATTTTATATTTTCTCTAAAGGCAAGGAAATTCTAACTTTTCAAGAAATTATAGCTTTCTTTTTACTTGTTTTAGGAAGCATTTTCATTGTTCTTGAAAAAGAAAAATTAATTACCTTGGGAAGCCTTCGAATTTCTGCCCTAGCTGCTTTTTTATTGTCGTTATCTTTTGTCTTAACTAAATATGTTTATTTAACTCAACCATTTTGGTCAGGATTTATCTGGATGAGGGTTGGGGGTTTTTTAATCGGACTTTGTTTTTTCTTCTTTGTCAAAGATGTAAGAGAAGAGATTTTTAAAAAGAAAGTTAGCCTTAAGAAAAAGACAATGGGAATATTTATTTCTAATCAGGCCGCAGGAGCTGGGGCTAATATTTTACAAAGCTGGGCAATTTTTCTGACTCCAGCTATAGTTTATGTAGCAATAATCAATGCTCTTCAAGGAATTCAATATGTATTTTTGTTAATTTTTACTGTTTTATTGTCGTTAACCCAGCCCCTTTGGGCGAAAGGGGCTGGGTTAAAAGAAGAAACTTCAAAAAAAATTCTTTCCCAGAAAATTTTCGCCATTTTACTAATCGGAACAGGTCTAACTCTTTTAGCCTTGTAAAAAAACTAGTAATATTGACAAAATTAATGGAGGCGCCGCTTTCTATGGTGCATTTTTTTATGGTATTATAAAAAAATGAAAAAAGTTTTAAAATATTTTTTATTAGGAGTTTTAGTTTTAATTTTACTTTTTATAGGTTATCTTTTTTTTGGTGAAACCCAGCCAGCTGAAGAAATTATCTGGGGAGTTAATTTTTCTCAAAAATATGCAGGGAGTTTAGGATTAGATTGGAAAGAAAACTATTTGGCTTTATTAGATGATTTAAAAGTGAAAAATATAAAGCTAATTGCCCATTGGGATTTAATTGAACCAGAAGAAGGAAATTACAATTTTGAAGAGTTAGATTGGCAGATAAAAAAAGCTGAAGAGAAAGAAGCCAAACTTATTTTGGTGATTGGAATGAAAACTGGTCATTGGCCCGAGTGCCATATTCCTGAATGGGCTAAAAATTTAAGCAAAAAAGAACAACAGGAAGGGATATTAAAAATGATTGAGAAAATTATTCTGTGCTACCAGGGCTCAAAAACTATTTGGGCCTGGCAGGTAGAAAATGAACCCCTTTTCTCTTTTGGAAAATGTCCCTGGAAAGATAAAAATTTTTTGAAAAGAGAAATTAATTTAGTAAAATCATTAGATTCTTTAAAAAGGCCAATAATTATTTCAGATAGTGGTGAGTTTTCTTTTTGGATTAATGCTGCTAATCTCGGAGATGTAGTCGGCACTACTTTACATCGCCGAGTATGGTCAAAAGAACTAAAAATCTATATTACCCATTATTGGTTTAGACCGGTTTATTATTGGGGGAAAGCCCAAATTATAAAAAAATTGTTTGGAAAAGAAGTAATTTGTGTTGAACTTCAGGCAGAACCCTGGCGCTCAAATTCACTTTCTAATTACTCTTTAGAAGAACAAGAAAAGACCATGAATTTGGAGCAATTTCAGGAAAACATTGAATTTGCCCAAAAAACCGGATTAAAGAAATTCTATTTATGGGGAGCCGAATGGTGGTATTGGCTCAAGGAAAAACAAAATAAACCAGGAATATGGGACGAAGCTAAGAAATTATTTTAATTAGGAATTATGTTATCAATTATTATTCCAACTTTAAATGAGGAAAAATGTCTTCCTTTATTGCTTGAAGAAATAAAAAAGCAAAAAGTCGATGATTTGGAAATAATTGTGGCTGACGCCGGCTCTAAAGATAAAACGGTCAAAGTTGCTAAAGGTTATGGATGCAAAATTGTTTCTGGGGGACTGCCAGCCAAAGGAAGGAATGAAGGAGCAAAAGTGGCAAAAGGCAACCTTCTTTTGTTTATGGATGCAGATAATATTTTTTTGCCAGAAAAATTTTTGCAAGATTTAATAAAGGAATTTAAAAGAAAAAATTTAGACGTCGCCTCTTTTCCAATGTATCCTAAAGGAAATGGATTTGATAAATTTGCTTTTAGGATATATAATTGGTGGGTTAAAACAAGCCAAAGATTTTTAGCTCATGCCACCAATTCGGTTTTAGTAAAAAAAGAGATTTTTGAAAAAATTTCCGGTTTTGATGAAAAGATAAAAATAGGGGAAGACCATGATTTTGCCAGAAGGGCTTCAAAGGTTGGTAGATTCGGTTTTATTGAAACCGAGCCAATTTTAACTTCTATCAGGAGATTTGAAACAGACGGAAGATTTAAAACCTATTTAAAGTATATCTTAGCTGGTCTATATATGATTTTTCTTGGTTCAGTAAAATCAGATATTTTCAAATATAGGTTTAATGATTTGAAAAATCCAAAAAGAAGAATGTAATTTATATATAAAATGTACCAATTGCCAAAAATTGAATTCCCCAAATTAAAAACACCAAAATTTAAACAGGTAGAGGGTGGATGGCGTCCTAAATCCTGGCAAAATAAAATTTTTTGGTTTGTAATTTTAATTATTTTTGTCTCGTCTGTTTTTGGTTTTTTGGCGGGAGCTATTTCTAGCCATTATTTTTATTCAGAACTAAAAAACTATTTTTCAAAGCTAAATATTGAAATTCCCGAACCTCAAATTACTGAAGAAGAAAAAGTTACTGAAAAACAACCTGTTTATCTTCCTCAAACTACTCAGGAGGAGAGAATTATTCAGGTAGTAAAAAATGTTTCTCCTTCAGTAGTTAATATTATTATCACCAAAGACGTGCCGATTATAGAAGAATATTATATAAACCCATTTGAAGAATTTGAGCAATTTTTTGGCGAACCACTTCCTGAATTTGAAATTCCGGAATATCGGCAGGAAGGAACAGAAAAAAAAGAAGTTGGAGGGGGAACTGGATTTATTGTTTCAGAAGACGGAATGATTTTAACTAATCGGCATGTAGTTTCTGATGAAGATGCCGATTATACTGTTTTTACTAATGACGGCAAAGAATACCCAGCCAAAGTTTTGGCCCGCGACCCAATTAGAGATTTAGCTGTAGTTAAAATTGAAAGTGAAGAAATATTTAAAATAGTAAAACTTGGCGACTCCTCAAATTTACAAATTGGCCAGACCGTAATTGCTATTGGCAATGCCTTGGGAGAATTCAGAAATACAGTTTCAGTAGGAGTAATTTCTGGCTTAGGAAGAACAGTTACCGCTTCGGGCGGAGGAGTAATTGAAACCTTAGAAGATGTAATTCAAACTGATGCGGCAATAAATCGTGGAAATTCTGGAGGGCCACTTCTGAATTTAAAGGGGGAGGTGGTAGGAATTAATTTTGCTATGGCTCAAATAGCAGAAAATATCGGCTTTGCCATTCCAATTAATAAAGCTAAAAAAGATATTGAGCAGGTTAAAACTTTAGGGAAAATTGTCTTCCCGTTTTTAGGAGTAAGATATGTTTTGATTACAGAAAAAATCCAAAAAGAGAATAATTTACCGGTTAATTATGGAGCCTGGATTATTGAAGGAAATAAAGGGGAAGCAGCTATTTCCTCGGGATCAGCTGCTCAAAAAGCTGGTTTAAAAGAAAATGATATAATTTTAGAATTTGATGGAGAAAAGATTACTACCGAAAATACTTTAGCAGAAATTATTATGGAATATAATCCCGGATATAAAGTAGTTTTAAAGATTTTAAGGAATGGCAAAGAAAAAATTGTTCTGGCAACCTTAGGTGAAATGAGCCAGTAGTCGATGAAGCTAAAGCTTCATCTCCATCTTCATTTCCTACTGAAACTCGATAGGTGAAGAGGACTTCGTTCTCATCTTCACCTTCGCCCGCCTGCGGCGGGCTCGGTATAATTAACACGAAAGATGCTCGATTAAATCTAACCATTATCCTTCTTTTAGATGTCGTTTCTAAACGGCGCTTGGTTGGGTTTACTGAGTAAGAGATTTTAAAAAACAAAATAATACAACAATAAATCTGACCAAGTGGGCGGATTTTTTCGTTCTTTTTTAGAAGTTGCAGTTTCGCAAATGCCGAGCCCGAACAAAGTGAGGGCGAGGCGGGAGATGAGGCGAAGCTTCAGCGACCATCGAGCTGCATCCCGGGCAGGAGAGAGGTTTGGCAAACATCCGAACTATCTCCTGCCCTTTTGTTAAAGTTGATATTGACGCTTGATTTTTTTAAATTTTCTCTTAAAATTAAGATATATGAACGGAGCTCAAAATTTTACTCATAAATCTCAAGAGGCAATATTATATGCTCAGGATTTAGCCAGAGAAAAGGGTCAACAGCAGATTGATGCTCTTCATTTGCTTTATGCCCTGCTTTCCCAAGAAGAAAGTGTAGTTTTGAATTTGCTTCAGAGAATAGGAGCAGACATTGAAAACTTAAAAAGAAAAACAAAATTAACCCTAGATAAAATTCCAGTAATTGCTACTCCTCAAACCTTAGGTCAGTTTTATTTAACTCAAGATATGGCTAAAGTCTTAGACCGGGCCAGACAAGAATCAATGAAAATGGGAGATGAATTTATTTCTATAGAGCACTTATTTTTAGCTCTACTATCTACTGAGACTAAAGCTAAAGAGGTTTTGGATAATGCTACTTTTTTACAGTCAGGAGGAACCTCTGTTTTGGAATTCGGAAAATTGGACTACGAAACTATTTTAAAGCAGTTGGCTCAAGTTCGAGGAGGAACTAGAATTACTGATCCTGAGCCAGAATCTAAATATCAAGTAATTGAAAAATATGCCAGAAATTTAACTTTACTTGCTAAACAAGGGAAATTAGACCCAGTGATCGGTAGAGAAAAGGAAATTAGGAGATTGATGCAGGTATTATCTCGAAGGACAAAAAATAACCCGGTTTTAATTGGGGAAGCAGGAGTCGGGAAAACTGCTATTATTGAAGGTTTGGCTCAAAAAATTGTTTCTGGTCGAGTTCCAGAATCTTTAAAGGAAAAAGAGATTATCGGTTTAGATTTAGGAGCTTTAATAGCGGGGACTAAATATCGAGGAGAATTTGAAGATAGAGTTAAGGCTTTATTAAAAGAAATCAACCGGGCTAGCGGGAGATATATTTTATTTATTGATGAATTGCATACTTTAGTCGGAGCAGGAGCAGCAGAAGGGGCAATTGATGCCTCAAATTTATTAAAGCCGGCTTTACAAAGAGGGGAGTTGAGAACAATTGGAGCTACTACTTTAAAAGAATATCAAAAATATATTGAAAGGGACCCAGCCTTAGAAAGAAGATTCCAACCAATTTATGTTCAAGAATCCTCGATTGAAGATACTATTTCCATTTTAAGGGGGATTAAAGAAAAATATGAATTGCATCACGGAGTAAAAATTAAAGATTCAGCTCTGGTAGCTGCTGCTGAATTAGCTGCTAGATACATTACCGACAGGTTTTTGCCAGACAAAGCAGTGGATTTAATGGATGAAGCAATGAGCTCTTTAAGATTAGAAATTGAATCTGAACCGGTTGAGTTAGAAAACTTAAAAAAGGAAATCCATAAATTAGAAATTGAAAAGCAACCCCTAAAAAAAGGACAAAGAAAGCAAAGAGTGATTTCTCGTCAGTTAGCTGATTTGAAAGAAAAAGCAAAAGAGATTGAGGCTTTCTGGCAATCAGAAAGAGAGACTATTGCTAAAATTAAAAATCTTAAAAAAGAAATAGAGGCTGCTCATTTTGAAGCAGAAAAAGAAACTGCCCAGGCCAATCTACAAAAAATAGCAGAAATAAAATATGGGAAAATTCCTAATCTTTTAAAAGAACTAAAAAAGGAAGAAAGAAAACTGGCTAGATTCCAAAAGAACCGACCAATTTTAAAAGAGGAAGTTACAGAAGGAGATATAGCTAAAGTGGTTTCTCGATGGACTGGAATTCCGGTAACTCGGCTTTTAGAAGAAGAAGCTAAGAAGTTGGAAAGAATGGAAGAAATTATTTCAAAAAGAGTAATTGGCCAGGGAGAAGCAATTTCGGCTATTTCCAATGCCATTCGGCGCTCCCGAGCAGGAATATCTGAGGAAAATAGACCTTTAGGTTCATTTATATTTTTAGGACCAACTGGAGTGGGAAAAACCGAAACTGCTAAGGCTTTAGCTGAATTTCTTTTCAATGATGAAAATGCCCTAGTTAGATTAGATATGTCAGAATATATGGAAAAGCATAGTGTTTCCAAAATGATAGGTTCTCCTCCCGGTTATGTTGGTTATGAAGAAGGGGGACAGTTAACAGAAAAAATTAGAAGAAGACCTTACAGTGTAATTTTATTAGATGAAATTGAAAAAGCTCATCCTGAGGCTTTCAACATTTTACTTCAGATTTTAGAAGATGGTAGATTAACTGATGCTAAAGGGAGAGTAGCTTCTTTTAAAAATTCAATTTTAATTATGACTTCAAATCTTGGCTCAGAACACATTACTAAGATGAGTTCTTTAGGTTTTCTGGGCGAAGGCGCCGAAGCAGAAAAAGAATCTTTAAAGGAAAAAGTGATGGCTGCTTTAAAAGAAGTATTTAGGCCAGAATTTTTAAATAGAGTGGATGAAAGCATTATTTTCAATTACTTGGGAAAACCAGAAATTAAAAAAATAGTTGACTTGGAATTAAAAAAAGTTGCCGAGCGATTAAAAAATAAAAAAGTAGAGATTAAAGTAACCGAAACTGCAAAAGAATTTTTAGCAGAAAGAGGATTTGACCCAAATTTAGGAGCGAGACCCTTAAAAAGAGTAATCCAGAAATTAGTTTTAGACCCTCTTTCATTAAAAATTGTTTCTGGTGAAGTTAAAGAGAAAGAAAAGGTAGTGGTTGATTTTGAAAATGGTAAAATTATTTTTAGAACCCAAAAAGATTTAGTTAAACAAAAACCGGTAAAAAAATTAGAAAGAGTGCATGCTTAAAAATATTTTTAAAATCTTAGCTATTTTTATTATTGGGATAGCTGGAGGGATTTTTGCTGATCAAATTTTGTGGCCTTATTTTACAGAAGGGTCATTTTTTTATAAATATGGATTGGAAAGAACTCCAGGTTATCTAATTGAGAAAAAAGAAATTATTATTCAAGAAAATACAGCTTTAAAAAATGCTATTGAAAAAGTAGAAAAAGTAGTAATTGGAGTGAGAACGAAAACAAAGCAAGGGAAAATTTTAGAAGGTTCAGGTTTAATTGTTACCGCGGATGGTTTAGTGGTTACTTTGGCAGAATTAGTTCCTCAGGGTTCAGATTTTAGTTTTTTTGTTGATGGAAAATTAGTTTCCTTCCAAATTTTAAAAAGAGATTTGAAGGAAAATTTAGCTTTAATAAAAATTGAAAAAACAAATTTGCCAACGGTTAGCTTTGCCAATTTAGAAAAAATAAAACTGGGAGAAAGGGTTTTTTTAGTAGGAGTAATTTTTAAAGAAGGAGAGAGCAGAAAAACAGTTAATGAGGGAATTGCAAAATATTTTAATGAGGATTCAATTGAAACAAATATTTTTGAAAAAAATGTCCTATCTGGCAGTTCCCTTTTTGATATTGAAGGCAATATTTTAGGATTAAATACTATTGATAAACAAGGAAAAGTTATTGCTATTCCTGTTTCAAAAATTAAGAAAATTGCCGGAATTTAAAATTTTAAGTACTTTTTAAATTAAATAAGGGGGAATAATGGAAAAAAGGAAAAAAGAAATTCCAATTGAAGGTTACATCTTTCATTTTTCTTCTGAAAACCGGGCAATGAAAGAATGGGCAACCGTCACTTCTAGAGAAAAAGGAGATAAGAGGGAGTTAGAATACATTACCAGTCTTTACGAAAAAGTTAAAAAAGACCAGCTTCATGGACGTAAAGCAACGGTTTTTACGTGCCAGAGATGTAAAAATCCTGAATGCAATAATGTAATTTGTATGTCTAAAAACAGGCTTAAACGTTTAAAAAAAATGGGTCGAGATATATATTGCTCGAGACAATGCACTGGGAAAATGTGCGGGAGAGAACGAATGCCTTTAAAGGAAAGTGAGAAAAAATTTCTTATAAGTTTCCAAAAATGCAAGGTTTCTCAAGCAGCTTGTTTAGTATTAGATTTAATCCAGAAAAATGATCTTTGCTCTAAAAGAAAGATGGAGATCTTGAGAAAGAAATCAAAAGAAAAATTAAAGAAGATTATTCGGAAAATTTACGAACCAAATTACCCTAAAGCCCAAGGAATTATTGATGAATCTGAGATTGGCGAAGAGCTTAAGAACTTAATTTTTAAAGAACCCTGACTTTAATTTTAAATTAAAGAAGTCAGGGTTTTTATTATAGGTTTCAAGGTGCAAGCTTGAAATACTTGAATTGCTGAAATACCTTATTTTAATAGGATATTGTTAGGACATTTACTATATTAAGATAGGACACTTTTCTGTCCTATCTATTAGTTTTAGATGGAAAATAAACAAAATGAAAATGATTAAGTATAAGGCAGAATGCTAAAATTTCAGCAATTAGTTTTTCTAACTTCAATAGATTAAGTTTTCCACTTGTAATAATTTTTTAGAATCTGTATTATTGATAAAATATGAAAAAAATAGCTATTTTAATAATTATTGTTTTATTCCTCATTACTGGAGGATTTTTTTGGTGGCAAAATAAAAATCACTTAAAATTAAATTTTTTTAGAGCCCAGGTTACTTCTACCTTAGAAAGACCTCAAGAGGAA